>CAIOHW010000066.1 GCA_903858195.1 Oligoflexia bacterium
TGCCGAGTTGACTCAGTTGTATCGCAGCACCGATCATACGAAGAATTTTCTGGACTGCATGCAGAGTCGCGAGCTGCCAATCTGTGATGTCGAGATCGGACATCGTTCGGCCACGGTTTGCCATCTTGGCAACTTCGTCGCTCGACTTGGTCGACCGATCAAATGGGATCCGGTGACCGAAACGTGCCCCGGGGACGCGGAAGCTCAGGCCATGACCGACCGTGCTTACCGAGCACCATGGGCGTGAGGCTGATGGCAAGATGAATGGATCTCTCCGGTTTCATCCATCGAAACGTGATCCCGTGTTTCAACCGACGCCTACGGCTCGACACCCACGGGCTCATAGACGCTGGCCCTGATGTCCATGAACTTGAACGTCACCTGTGAATTCCCCACTAGGCCGCCAGTATGTACGTGCAACTTCACATCGGCGACGGCAGTATCGTTCACCTCATACTCAGAAACGATCAGGTCGTCCGCTTCAGGACTGGCCTGAGAAATGACGGTAACCGTCGTACCTCGTCGAGCAATTCGCAGTGACGAAGCCGACGAGGTGTTTCTGCGTCCGGTATTTCGATAAGTCGGCTTGCCGGATTCATTATTGATCCGAATCTGACTGTCGAACTCGTAAATCCCGGAGTCCGCCAGATTGAAGATGGCATTGATCTGAGTCTTCTTCGCATCCGTAAAATCGAGCTGCAAAAAGACCCCGGTGCCCTGACCTTTTTGAGGCGATTTCAGCTGAATCTCATCGAACGCCACACGAATGTCGAAATCCCCAACGATGGGCTGTTGCGTCTTGATCCCGGATGACGTCCAGTTCGACGTCCCGGGGGCCAGAATCGGAAGGCCTCGAAGTTCCTTGTTCCACGGGCGTCTATCACCCCAGCGAAACAGTGCGGACTCCGATGGCGGTTTGTTCTGGAAGTCATAACTCACATGGATCGGCAGAGCATCGCGATCCTGGTTGAGTTTCACCAGCCGAACATCTGACTCCCCCATCGCTGGGCCGGTGAGACGTTCTGCGCGTACGGAAACATTCTTCCAGACGACCTGCGACTCACCGACCTCATGAATCTGATTCACAAGACGGATTCCATCCATCTGCACGGGATCTTTAGCGCACTCGTGAGTACCCATCAGACGGAAATTGGGAGAATCACCTTCCGACGTAAGATAATACATCTTCGTGCCACGTCTGGCGAGACGCAGTCGACCGCTATGTTCTTCCACATTCCTCGTCGCGAAGTACTCACGTTTCGAATTGTCACCCACATTGCTGACCACGACGCATTGGACAATGTGCTGCAGAATGTTCGCGGAGGGCAGCATATGACGTCGGGTGATGTAGTATTCCTCGCTGGCTTTGTTCTGCAGAAATGCAACAAGGAACTGCTGCCCTTCAGTGAGGGCTGACCGGCGAAGTTCGAATATTCCGCTGTGATATCGAAATCACCTACCACCGAAATTCGCGGCGCGAGCGTGGCGTTTTTATATCCGCCGGGGCCAACAATTGTGGAAACCACTCCCTGATCAGTGACCACGAAGTTCTTGTCCATTGCTCCCTGAATAAACGCTATGCCTTCCTCGGGAAGGCCATCGGCAGCAAAATCGTGCTGATATGAAGCCGCCAGATGATCGATGTCCCGGTCGAGAAACTCGGTGTCCAGGATCGCCAATGACTGCTGCGTCACGTCAGGCAGCGTTTTCGGCCACGAACCAGTCCAGCGAACGTTTTTAACAAGCAGCTCTTCCTGATCAGCGAAATGAAAGAAGCCGAATCGCCTTTGATTGGTCGACTCCAACTGTCGGCGATAAACCGGCTTCGAGTTCAGCGACAGTTCAATCGTGTCGCCCTGCAACGAGAATCGTACCTGGTTCCATGCCTCATTCATCAGAGGCAGATTGTCCGCCAGCAGACGATTCTTTGGTTCGACGGTTTCGTTGTCGGGAGCCAGTTCCGTGCGTTCATACTTTCCGTCCGTCAACCAGTGAACTCGAATGCCATCCGGCTTCATGAGCA
>CAIOHW010000067.1 GCA_903858195.1 Oligoflexia bacterium
CAACAACATCTGGCCTGGCTGCACAGTGTGAAGGACGCCGTTCAGATTGACTTCAAGATCGCCGTGCAGGAGTTGGAACGTCTCTTCCTTTTTCATGTGGCGATGGTTTGGGTGGCGTTGTCCCGGCAACATGATGATGAGCTTCTTGCAATACTCCCGGTTGACGAGATTCACGATCAGAGCGCCTGTCTGTCGAAAGTTCTCTGCACCGTAGTGGTGGGACATCTCAATGCTGTACTTGTCTCCGATGAAGATACGGGCCTCGTACAGCATCCCCTTGGCCTGATGGATCAGACTGCGAAGCTGGCTCGTCGTCGTCTTCTGCCTCCGCTCACAGATTGGGGCCAGGTCCGGATAGTCCTGTGAGGCGACCATCGAGGACTGATACTCGGACGTAGTTGTCTGGCCAGCGCTAGCAGGCATTGCGTAGAAGACATCATCAGGCGAGACGGGATCGCCCTTTCGAATTGGCCTTCTGGCGAAGACGCCACGCCTGAGGGATAGCAGGGAATCCACTTCGTCCTGCTCGATGAACTTGGGAGCAGCCGGATCCCCATTGATCTCGCCGGCAATCAGGGCCGCTTCGACCCACCGGGCAGTCTGCTCCGGATTCATAGAGTAGGCGTTCAGCTTGACCGAGTCCGTGGGGACCCCGACGTGTCTCTCAAGAATCTTGGCGCCTTTTGCTACGGCGACCTTTACGACATCCAGGTTGTCAGGAGCCTCGTGGCCTGACCATCCAACCGGGAGCCAATGGAAGCGACGCATCATCCATTCCATGACGTGCATCTGCACCTGATTGCTCCGGGTTGGGTAGATTCCCACGCAGTGTAGCATGGAGAGATCCTTGCAGTGGCGATGATCGAAGAAATTGACGACTTGATCGATCTCCTCTTCGCGGAGTCCGCCGGTCGAACAGATGATAGGCTTCTTCGAGGCCGCGATCGCCTCCAGGAGAGGCCAATCGGTGGCACTGCAACTGGCAACCTTCATGATGCTGACGCCGTGGCGAATGATGTCCTCGACGGACTGCTCGTCGAAGGGGGTCACGATGGACAGCATGCCTTGGTCATGAATGGCGGTGACCAAACTCTCGTAATCAGACTTGGAGAGCTCCGTGCTGAGGAAGCGTTGGATGTGCTTGTGGCCGGCTGCCCGGTGGTTGGGGTGGATGAACGTTTCCAGGTTGCGGTACTGGAGTTTGACGGCCGCTCGAATCTTGAAGCGGCGGGCGATCTTTGCCATCTCGTCGATGATGGCCAAGCCGTGTTTGACGTCTCCCTGGTGGTTGTTCGCCAGTTCGAAGATGAACAGCGGGGATGGATTGGGGTTCATGATAGTGGGTTTCTAGTTTTCGACGTTATCGATGGCCTGTAGTTCCTCTAAAGACATCATTTTGTCGTCCACGTAGTAGTCCGCAGCTGGTTTTCCGAAGCGCAATTCGTGGTGCAGTACTCCCCACTCGGACATTTGGTGCTGTGTGACTGTCGTCCAGTCCTTGCCTGTAACGAAGCCTCGTGCCGTGAAGAGTATGATTCGGTTGCCGGCACCGTGAAGTCGGTTGATTCTCGCAATGTTGTCCGAGAGCGGTCTGGCGAGAGTGTAGTCATTCCCCGGGGTGAGGCTTGCAATTACTCCGTCGATATCGAATACGAATGTCTTCCCGGTGGGCAGGTTCAGGTTGCGGTCCCGGAACGCTCGCGATGATGCGGCCAGTTGTTCAGGCGTGTCGATGTCATGATTCTCGCGCATGAGATAGGCCCCAATGTGCGATCCCGCCATTGACCTGAGGCTTAGGATGGTTGTGGAGCGAATTACGTCGATGCATGCGTTCTGCAGAAGCGCAGGTGGCAGCAGTTGACGGGGCGTGCTGTGCGCTTCCGGAATCTGACAAGTTACTACGGGTGATAAGAGTCCGCCCTCCGACATGAACCACATTTTGAACGGAGTTTCTGGGGCGGGTACCACTGATCGAACCGAGTCCCAAGCCGGATTCTTCCGTATTAATTCTACCGCCTCGCGAATCTGCTCAGGCGTTCGATTCGGATGAGTCGGACGGAGATGAATGCAGAGTTCCGGATGGCACTGTTCATGTTTTGCCAGCCATTCCAATGCGTGGATAAAGGTTTGGAGATCGGTTGATTCATCCGCGGAGATAGCTGCTGGTCTGAGGAAAGGGACTTCGGCGCCGCACTCTCGGGCGATCCCGGCGTACTCCGGACTGTCGGTGCTGACGATGACCCGCGATGCTACCCCGCTCTTCAAGGCCTGCTCGATGGAGTGGGCCATGAGGGGTTTTCCGTGGAATGGTCGGATGTTCTTGTGGGGAATCCCCTTCGATCCGGACCTTGCCGGGATTATGGCTATTGCTTCCATCTTGGAATCGCTTTCGGGTCAGGCTGTGTAGTGGCTTCTGTACCAGTTTGAGAACCGGGAGATGCCGACTTCAATTGGAGTGGCCGGCTTGAATCCGCAGTCCTGAACCAGATCGTCGACATCTGCATACGTCGCCGGGACATCACCCGCCTGCATCGGTAGGAAATTCTTTTTGGCGACGATCCCCAGGTTCTGCTCGAGGCACCCGATCAGATGCATCAATTCGACCGGATTGTTGTTTCCGATGTTATAGATGCGGTAAGGGGCCTTTGAAGTCCCTGGATCGGGCTTCGCACCCGACCAATTCGGATTGGGCTGGGCGACGCGATCGGTGACGCGCAGTACGCCTTCCACGATGTCGTCGACGTACGTGAAGTCCCGCTTCATCTGCCCGTTGTTGAACACATCGATGGGCCTGCCTTCCAGGATGGCTTTGGTGAAGAGGAACAAGGCCATGTCGGGGCGTCCCCAAGGGCC
>CAIOHW010000068.1 GCA_903858195.1 Oligoflexia bacterium
AGCTCAAGCTGTTTGCCAGTCAGGCTCAAAACCACCACGTCATTGTCGAAGGGGAAGCTTCGAAAGACGTCTTCATAGCGGACCTCTCCGGCTTCGATCACTGCGCGAATGCCGCCCGGGTTGTTGATGGCCACGTCGGTTTTGAGGGCCGATCGCATGGCATCAGTGATGAAGTTTCCAAGCGGAGCCTCGCGAGTCCGATCGTGGGTGAGGGCACCCGATGCCGTCCCGACCACTTTCTTTTTCAGGGCATCCACGCTGTGGGCAACCCCTTCAGCCCATTGGGCAATGGAGCTTACGGGCCGGATGGCGGCACCGTGAAACTTCGGGGTCACAAGCCTCCCGCGTCCGCCCCTCGGCTCAGGCCTCATGGCGTTGCAGTCGGACTGGTTCTCGAAGACCTTCTCGCAGACCGGAACCGGGCCCTCGATCTCGGTGCGTGAAGAGACCAGCCGGTTCTTGTTCCAGTCCCAGGTGAGGTAGAGCAGATTGTAATTCAAGCCGTTTGCGCCGGCTTCGATGATCGGAACGCCCTTGATGTAGTGGTGGACCACCTGATGGGTGTGCCCGGCCACCACCGCATCGATCGTGCCGGGAGGCAGGGCTTCAATCAGCTCGGGGATTTCGTCGTGGGGTTCACACGCGCCTTCGGCGTCATTTGGGCGCCTGACGAGCATCGGCTCGGGCCTCATGCGGTCGCAGCGCAGTCCCTGATGGGCGAGGACGACCACGAGGTGGGCTCCCTGCTGCCTGAGTTTTTTTGCCTCTCGCAGGGTCGCCTCGGTGGCGTTTGTAAAGGTCAGATCCGTGACGAACTCCGGCCGCGTGGTGACCGGAGTCTGCAGCGTGGCAAGTCCGATCACGCCGACCTTGAGGCGCCCGGCCTCGAGGATGACGCTGGGTTTGAGATTGGGAAAATCGGAAAGCTCACGGCCATCCTTGTAGCGAACATTGGCTGCGAGATACGGGTATTGAGCCTCGCGCATCCGGGCCTTGAGGGCTCCGCGCAGGTCGCTCCCGGGGGCTCCAGCCGGCGCGTCTCCCTCCGGGCCAAAGTCGAACTCGTGGTTGCCCACTGCGGCTGCCCCCATTCCGAGGCGATTGAAGAGCTCGACCACGGGCTTACCTTCGGCAGCGTTGCTTTCAAGAGTTCCCTGAAATTCATCTCCGCCATCAAGAATCATGAGATTGGGGCCAAAGACTTCGCGCAGGATCTCGACGTGGCGTGAAAAAACGGCTGCACCGCCCACCTTGTGGGGCTCAGGCGCCTTGAGTTCACGGGGGAGCAACGCTCCGTGAAAGTCATTCATGCCGAGAATCACCAGCGTCTGCAGGTCGCCGGAAGTGGAGGACAGGTCCTGGCTTCTTCCTCCCGCTTCAAATCGGGGGACACCTGCGCAACCCCATGCGGTGGCTGCGATGGCCAGGGTGATGAAAAATGCTCTCCAGTTCGAACGTTCCTCGAGCTTGATCATAGGGGGCCTAGTCTGCATTAAAACCGTCACAAAACCAACGGTTGCAGTGCAGAATGCATCTTCTAAACTGATAACAGACAGGGAGACTCGTCTATGGGAAGGATCGGTCTGTTCTTGGCAGTTCTGGCGATTTCGGGGGTCGGCGCGACCGTGTTTTTCAGCGCGCAATCCGTTCATCGCAGGCAGCTTGCCCATCTTCGCGAAAAAGAGCGCTTCAAGGCTGAGAAGATCAAGGGCCTCGTCGAGATCGAGGACTCTCGATCATCGGGCGTTGGAGCGGGTCGGAGCAAAAAGGCGGGAATTCAGGCTTTGGCGGCTTCGGCCGCTGGAGCCCACGGTGTGTGCGAGAGCATCGAGCCTGCGGGCAGCGGACCGGATGCGGTCGACGTGGATCCTGCGCTCTGGTCGGAGTTCATGGGCGAATACCACGCAGCCAAGTCTGATTTGATCCGGTGGGTCTCGGCCAATCACCTGCAGTTTCCCGAGAAGCTGATCGGGCAGATGGAGTCTGAGATTCGGAACTCCCGGGTCATGCGGCCGCAAAACCAGATTGAACCGGATCTGACCTGGCGTGGAGTGGCGGCTTGGACCCGTCCTCGGGCGGGCACCATGGATGCCAACGAACGCCCTGCCTTGATTCATGTGGGTTCAGGCTTCCTGACCCTTTTTAAAGACAACCGTGCGCGCGCCCGGTTTGAGCTTTCCCGCATGCTGGCCCAAGCGTGGTCACCCTGCGAGATGGACGGCGTCCGCGAGAGCGCCGGCTGGAAGGGGCTTCTCTCCTGCATGGGGATGAGCGACGATCAGGTGAAGTGCGCACCGGGCGCCGTATCCGAAGCCACTTGGGCCGTTTCTACGGCTGCGGCCTCGCTCGTGAGCAATCCGGGCTGCCAGATTCCGGCCTTCGCGGATGAAAAGTCGGCTGCCTGCCTCAAGCAGTTTCATCGTGGGGATGTGGTCTCTTATCCCATTGAAATGTCTGTAGAGCGCAAGGTGGCTTCAGCAGCAGAGACTGGGCCCGAGACGAGTGACGAGGCCAGAGAGATCGGCACGGAGAAGAAAGGACACAGGAGGTAGGCCATGTCCAAGAATTGGATCAAGCAGGTAGGTGTGGCTTTTCAGGCTGGCCTTCTTGCCGGTTGTGCCGGAGGCGGAAGTCTTTCGACCGTGGTGGAGGCGCTCGAAGGTGTCCAGAACACCTCGCCCTTCGTCGAGGCGTATGTCCAATACATCGGCCCCGATGCCCGCTGGGCCGGGCCGGCGCTCTGGATGCTCCACGTGACCGCACGCGATGGGGGAAGCCCCTCGGTGGAGCTCTCTCCAGCCCTTCCGGCAGTCAAGATCCCGGTGACCGCTCCCGAGTTGGCAGTTCGGGCGCCCGCATCGGCGCTCGGTATGGTCCAGATGCCCACTCCTCCCGAACAGGCTCCCGCTCGTAAAGTCTACTCCACCGAAGAGGTGCGTGAGCGCCTGCTCGGGCTTGCCGGAGCGATCCAGGCGGCAGATGCCGAGACCCAGGCCTGCTCCACCGTGGTGCGCGTTCGTCTGACTCGGGCTGACGGTTCGGTGCTGGAGCGGCAGGGTTGCCGTGCATCGCCCTACTGGTCGCAGATGGTGAGCGAATTTGCGGCAGAGTACATGGGCGCAAGCCGCTACCCGGCAGCCGCTGCTCCTTCAGGATCCTAGTTCCACTGGACGGGGACCTGGGTCTGGCTGCTCTCTGAGTTCTGGATTCGGATGTAGCCATTCTGCCTCCCGAACTGGAAGACATCGCGGGTGACCTTCACGTCCTGCATGCAGTACTCGATGATCTTGGCGATCTGGCCCTTTTTGTACCACTCGACGGCCATCAGGCCATCGGCTGATTTGCCGGTGCCGAGCGTCCCCTGGGCGATGGCTTCGAGCTTGAGGGCTGGCCTGCGTGTCAGGGTCTGGATGTCAAACATGATGTCAAAGACATCAAGCCCCTGGATCTTGAGCCCGTAGGGGACCATGACGGGCAGGTCAAATCCGCGGATGTTGTAGCCCACGACGAGGCGCTCTTCGCAGAGATCGATGAGCTTTCCGAGGTCCTTTTCTTCGTACGAAATGAAGCTGTCGGTCTTGCTGTCGTAGGCGCAGGCCACCGAAATTCCGAGTTTATCGACATGATCCCAGCCCCCGACTTCCTGCACGAGTTTCTGGGTCTCGACGTCGATCACCAGGTAGTGCCGGTTTTTGAGGAAAAGGCTTGAGGGCACGACGTCATCCGAGAAAGGGACCGAGCTCGCGTGTCGCCAAAAGGACGGGTTGAGCTTGATGCGGGTGGCGGGCGTGTCGGACATCTTGCGGCAGACCCTCGAACACCCGATTTTTGTTGTCAAGGGCTTGGATTCAGGGGAGTTTCTTGCGGCCTATGAATCCCACCACCCTCTCAAAGACCCTCGCCGCATTTGAAGCCCGTTTTGAGGAGCACCTTGAGGACTTGAAGTCGCTGGTGAGGATTCCAAGCGTCAGCTTTCCCGGCTTTGATCCCGGCCAGGTGCGCCGGAGCGCCGAGGCGGTGGCCGCCCTGCTTCGAAAGCGCGGGCTCGAGGGCGTTGAGATCCTCGAGATCGAGGGCGCACACCCCTATGTTTACGGCGAAAAGCGGGGGGCTCCAGGCGCTCCTACGCTCCTACTCTATGCCCACCACGACGTGCAGCCGCCGGGGCGCGAGGAGATCTGGAAGTCCCCGCCCTTTGAGCCCACGCTCCGCGAGGGACCGGGCGGCATGCGGATGTATGCTCGAGGATCGGCTGACGACAAGGCGGGTGTGATCGTCCATACGGCCG
>CAIOHW010000069.1 GCA_903858195.1 Oligoflexia bacterium
CCAAGGCGAGCGAGAGGTGAGCTTCTCGGCGTTCCAGGAGTATTCGAAGTCATACCTTTCGCTCGTACATGCCATGAACCTCGTGACTGATCGGTTCTTGAAGGCCTACGGCAGCGAGGTCTCGGCAGGAAGGTTTGCTTTGGACGAGGCTCAGTTTGAAGAGTTCTTTGATGACTTCCTTCCGATGGCGGGCGAGCTGAAGATTCTGGATCCCAGCATCACGGATCTCGCTCTCAAGCGATTCAGGGACATCGATCTGTTCACGCTCGCCAGCGACGGAAACGGAAAGATCGACGAGCGGGAGACGACCTATTTCATGACCTACGCGTCATCGATCGGAGCCGGCACCGAGCGCAGCGCGGCAGCCACTCTGCCTGCATGTCCCGAGATGGGACCTGACCCGTTCGGTACGGTGTTCGTTGATATTGGATGTTTTGAGAGTCAGTACTTCTCCGATGTGGCTCGATTCTGGGAGCCATTTCCCGGTCTCGTTGGATTTTACTCGAGCCTCGACGACAATGGGAAGCGCGCGGCTCAGGGTCAGATGGCTGCGGGTGCTCGACGCTATGGAAACAGCAACCAACCGATCGGCACCTACGACATCCAAGGCTACGTGGGGCTTGCCCACTACATCGAGTCGCTCATGTTTCGCTACGACCGCAACCGCAACGGAAGCCTTTCGGTCGAGGAACTTCTGATTGCCTACCCCATGTTCAAACGGCTTCTTGTCCAGATGGGAAATCTCGATCCCAAGAATGACTCGATCGCCCAGGCTGTGTTCACCTATCTGGTCAAATACCAGAAGGTTCCCAAGGTGGACGCTCACTTCATCTGGTGGTACCTCACGCGGCCGTTTTGGAAGATCAACGCCTCTCGCTCGGCCATCTTGGGTTTGATCTCAAAACTCACTGTGCCGGAGCCGCTTCCGGATTCGGGTAGGTAGAGCTTCGAGGCGGGATGTTTAAAATCCCACACGACCGCGCGAGTTCAGGAAGCTGCCGAACTCATTTTTGTAGGTTTCTACAACCGCCTCAAACCGCTTCAGTTCCATTTCTGAAATGAGAAGATCCCGGTCTGCCGGGTCACCGATCTTTTCCAGATCGAACGACGTTGGGTCATCGCCCGGAATCGAAAGGTGATATTTTCTGTTCTCGGAGGCGATGGCAAACTTCCTTCCTCGCACGGGAAAGTCTGCGCCTGAAATGACTGCGTAGGAAGGGCGATGGGTAGGGTCCAGCAGTGATTTTCCGCTGAACCACTGCTTCCAGGCTGCTTTGACGGGAGCGTCCGATTTTTGTCGCGAAGCCCAATCCAAGATCGTTGGGAGGACGTCCTCTCCACGCGAGAGCGGCACATCGTCACCCATCTTTTCGGGAAGGCATAGTAGCAGGGGTGTTCGGGATCGCGCATCTTCAAATCGGACTCCGGCATGACCTTGCCCTCCAAAGTCGAATAGTTCCTCGCCATGATCGCCCGTAAATGCAAGAACCAGCTCCCCTCGGTCTCTGCGAGCCTGCGTTAGTGTTAGAATAGTGCCGATCATCTGGTCCACGAAGCGGACGCTGTTGTGGTAACGATTGATTCTTTCTCTCTGTCCCCTGCCTTGGGTCGCAGCTTCGAGCGGGCAAGTGGTATGGCTCTTCTGACTCGCGGGGCTGTAATAGATCTCATGGGTAGCATAGAGAAAATTCAGGCTCAGCAGGGGCTGGCTTCTCTGTGGGTTGCTGAGCTCCTCTGCGAGTAGGCGGATTCCTTCCAGATCGTCCTGGTCGCGATCGTCATGCGCCATCAGGGGATGATGTCGATCAAATTGCCGAATCGCGGCCGATGGCGGAGTGGTCAGATCCAGCCCGGAGTTATCAAACGCCACCAGCCTGTAGCCATTTGCGCGAAACGATTCGAGTGCCAGCGAGGGGAGTCTGGCCTCGGAAAATGGGATGAAGTGGTGGGAGGCAAGCCCGTAAAGGAGAGGAAAGACGCCATATTGGGTTAGGTGGCCGCCCGGATAATGGCGCCGCGAAACCATGCAGCGTGGGTCGGATTGCAGTCGGAACAGATTCGGGGTGAGTTCAGCGTTGATGTTGTCCCATCTGAAAGCGTCAGCGAGTACCAGGAGCACGTCTGGTCTTCGGGTCATGATCGGCGGTTTAAACTCGCTGACTCTGTACTCTGGCTTTAGATGAATCGAGGGCGCTGGATAGAGTCGATTGTAAAAGGGGAGGACCTCCCGCGGAACGGACTCCGGCGAGAGCCTGCTCGTTTGGTCGTTCCAGCTCCAGAAAAGCAACAAATAGAGCGCCAACACGATGAGGGTCCGCCGATAGGGAGTGCGCTCAAATCTGGATCTCAGGCGGGTGCTCGTAGCGACAAGCCAAGCCATCGCCGATTCGAGTATGAGGGCGGCAAGAGTCAGGGCAGCAAAAAGTGCGAACTGCTGGGAGTCGAGTTTGAGATCGTGCGCGGTGCTCTGGACCTCGAGTGCGTCAAACACCTGGGGAGAATCGGGCACGATTCCGTAGTGCGTGACGGAATACAACGAAAGCATCCAGAACCACAGGCTAAGGACTCCGATCAGCCAGGAAAGGACCGCCGCAGATCTGGTTGAAAAACGGGAAACCGCCCAGATCAAAGCGAGCCTGATTGAGAGGATCCCGGTTACCAATAAGCCAAAATGGCATCCGTAAATCGCAAAATCGAGGACTGTAATCCAGTGCCGGACTGACTTCAGGGCCTGGCCCGAGGTCGATGCAATTGCAAGAGTTTGTACTGCCGAGCTCAGTAGCGCGCTCGTCACGAGCCTGAAGAGGTGCTCATCGGAATGTTCGGCAGACCGTTTGGCTCTCAGATGCAGCGCCCTGGGTGACATGATGAGCCTATTTTGAATGCGCGCCCCAGTTCGCGCCATCCAATACGAATGTGGGTGGGAGGATCGCAAAAAAAAGCCCCGGGATCACTCCCGGGGCTTTTCGGTATTGGTTGCGGGGGCAGGATTTGAACCTACGACCTTTGGGTTATGAGCCCAACGAGCTACCGGGCTGCTCCACCCCGCGACATTACAGGTGGAAAGGGGAATAGCGGTTTACCCCCACGCCCGTCAACCCCAATCGGGTGACTCTTGGCGTATAATGTCATCATGGTTCGGAATCGTGCGCTCCGCCGTGCCCTGCTCTGGTTACTTGCGGTTACGCTGTCGGGTGGGTTTGCAGTGCGCCTGCTTCCGCTTCAGTTCAGGGCGATCCAAGACAGCGTGCGTGCCTGGCGGCTCGGCATGCGGGAGATCCGCTCTGAAAATGGGCTATCGGGCTGGAGCAGGGGGCATGGGGCTGCCTGCGTGGTCCTGGTGCATGGCATTGGGGATTCGAACCCTACCTGGCTGCGACTCCTCGCGCAGGAAGGGCTTCAAAGCCTGCGAGTGATTGCGTGGGAGCTTCCCGGCCACGGGGGGTCTGATCGCCCGGCCCCGACGGTCGAGGGTACGGCCGAGCTCAGGCCTCGGGCCATGGCCAGGCGGTTGCATCAGGCCACGCGCGCTGCCGGTTGCAGCGGGCCCGCCGTTTGGGTTGGAAACAGCCTCGGAGGCTGGGTCTCGGCGTGGGTCGCATTAGACTATCCAGAGGCGGTGCAGGGTCTGGTGCTACTGGCGCCGGCCGGCCTTGATTCGCAGGCGCGTCACCCGAAAATGCCCTCGATGGCAGGTCTCCTCGAAAACCCAACGCTGGAGTCGATCCAGGAATTTCGGGCAAGGGCGTATGCGCGACAAGACGCGCACTACCCGACCTGGGTCTGGCAGGCAGCCTTGGAAAGGATTCGGGCAAGCTCAATCCGCCGGGTGCGAGCAGCCGTCACACCCGAAGATGCATTGGATCTGCACCTAGGAAAGGTGAGAGCTCCGACCGTGATCCTCTGGGGAAAGCAGGACCGGATTCTTCCGCTAGATGCCAGTCAGGACTTTCGCAAGCTCGCCCCGTCCGGAATCTCGAGCTTTCGCGAGCTCGAGGACTGCGGGCATTTGCCTCAGAAGGAAGCACCCGAAAAGGTCGTCACTGCCATTCGCGATGTGCTCGCTTATGGATCCTACTAGCCGCTTGAGTGGCGCTTGCCTCAGGTCTTGTTGCGACCTTTGAATCCTGAACCGGGCTTACGACTTCCGAAGGCAGGCTTGCGGTCACCAAAGCTCTTGCGCTCGCCGAAGGCCGGCTTGTCGCCGAAGCTGCCGCGTGGCTTGCGGTCACCAAACGACGGCTTGTCGCCGAAGCTGCTGCGTGGCTTGCGGTC
>CAIOHW010000070.1 GCA_903858195.1 Oligoflexia bacterium
ACCATCATGATGGCGTTCTTGGTGCCTGCGATCATGATTTCCATGTCGGTTTCGCCGCTGTCGATCTGCTTCCAGGTCGGGTTCACGACGAACTGGCCGTTGATGCGGCCCATGCGGCAGCCTGCCGTGGGGCCATTGAAGGGGATGTCGGAGATCGCCAGCGCTGCCGAAGCGCCGACCGATGCAGCAACATCAACATCGGCTTCCGGGTCGACCGAAAGCACGGTTGCGACGACCTGGGTGTCGCAAAGAAAGCCTTCAGGAAAGAGCGGGCGGATCGGACGGTCAATGAGGCGCGCCGAAAGCGTGCCTTCCATCGTTGGGCGGCCTTCACGCTTGTGGAAGGAGCCGGGGATCTTGCCGGCTGCATACCAGCGCTCGGCAAACTCAACCGTGAGGGGAAAGAAGCTCTGGCCGGGCTTGGGTTCCCGGGCTGCGCAGGCAGTGACGAGAACGCGGGTGTCTCCGTAGGAGACCATCACTGAGCCATCGGCCTGCTTGGCCATCTTGCCGGTTTCGATCGTGAGGGTTTTCCCGCCCATTTCGCAGGAAACAGTATGAACATTGAATGACATGGCTTTTAGCCTTTCCGGCCCGTGGAGGGGCCTGTGCGCAGGTCTTCCCAATGCCAGTTCGTGATCGCGAACGATACACTACTGGCGGGAGGCCTGGCTTTTGGGTGAAAAAATCCGATTACTTACGGAGTTCGAGGGTCTGGATCAGCTGGTTGTAGCGCTTGCTGTCGGAACCCTTGAGGTAGTTAAGCAGGCGGCGACGCTGGCCGACGAGCTTGAGCAGGCCACGACGGGAGTGGTGGTCCTTGGAGAACTTCGCGAAATGCTGGTTCAGCTCATTGATGCGATCGGTGATCAGGGCGACTTGGACTTCGGTGGAGCCGGTGTTGGTGGCTGCCTTGCCGAACTTGGAGACGATTCCCTGCTTCTTGATCTTGGTTTCGGTCGATACGGACATGTGATTTCTCTCTTTTTCTTTCTTATTTTTGAGTGTCGACGGCGTAACACGGCGAGCTTGCAGCTGTAAAGCCCGGAGGTCGCTCCTCAGGTCAGGTAATCCTTGAGAAACTCCCTGAGCTTTTGAACGAGCTTGGCCTCGATCTGGCGAGCCCGCTCCCGAGTCAGGCCGTAGCGGTCGGCGATCTCCTGCAGGGTCTTGGGCTCCTCGGCAAGCAGGCGATCGTTGAGAATTCGAATCTCTTTTGGATTCAGTAACTTACGAAATTTTGGAATGCTCTCATCGAGGATCTTAAGCCACTCTTCGAGCGCGAGCTGTTCGTCCTGCGACTGCCCAGGCTCGACCAATAGGTCCTTCAGGGAGCGCCCGGGTGACCCTTCCTCGCCCGTGCTGAGGGGCTGGTCGATCGATAGTTCGGCGCCGCTTCCGGAGAGGCGCTGTTCCATTTCGATCACGTCTTTTTCCCTGACATCGAGCTTCTCGGCCAGGAGCCTCGGGCCGGCAAACAGGCCCTGTGCCTCGAGCCGCTGTTTCTCGCGCATCAGGTGGTAGAAGAGCTTTTTTTGGGCCTGCGTTGTGCCGATCTTGACCAGACGGAAGTTATCCAGCAGGTACTTGAGGATGTACGAGCGAATCCACCAGCTCGCGTAGTAGCCCAGGCGAGCATTACGCGTGGGGTCGAACTTCGAGACAGCCTTCATGAGGCCGATGTTGCCCTCCTGGATGAGGTCGAGCAGGTTCGTGTAAACACTCTGGTACTCCATCGCAATCTTGACCACGAGTCTCAGGTTGGCCTGAACCAGGGCGCGCGCGGCATTCAGATCGCCTTCATCCCTCATGCGCAGTGCGAGACGAGTCTCCTCCTCGGGACTGAGCAGGGGGTGGCGGCGGGTCTCTTCGAGGTAGCGGCGCAGGGGGTCGGCGACCGATGAAGGCAGCGTCCTGGGTACGGGCAGATCCTGGACCGTGCCCGGTTCGGCGGCCTCGAGTTCGGGCTCGACTGGGATGACCTCGGGGGTCAGGGCAGGAGAGGTGGAGGAAGGGGGTCTTGCCTTGCGCGGCATGGTGCTACACTAGCACAGAAGGGACCCCAAAGCCGCATGGCCATTCGACGCAGCATCTTTCCAAACGGACTAACCCTGATCACGGAGCGAGTGCCCGAGTTCAGGGGGCTTTCCATGGGCATCTGGGTGCGTGTCGGTACGCGCCATGAGCAGTCGGGAGAGGCCGGGATCTCTCATTTCCTTGAACACATGCTTTTTAAGGGCACCGAAACGCGGACCGCGCTCGGTATCGCCCGCGAGGTGGACCGCGTGGGGGGTGAGTTCAACGCCTTCACGACACGCGAGTACACCTGCTTTCACTTGAATCTGCTGGCTCGTGATTGCGAGCTCGGCATCGACATTCTCTCCGACATCCTGCTCAACTCCATGTTCGAGGCCTCCGAGATGGAGCGCGAACGAAAAGTCATCCTGCAGGAAATCGCGATGGTCGAGGACTCTCCCGAGGAGATCGCCCACGATCTGTTTTTTGAACAGGTCTACGGCCGCACGGGGCTCGGAAAGTCGATCCTGGGTTCGCTTAACCGAATCCGCAAGCTCAGTCGGAGCGACCTGCTTCGGTTTTTTCGAAACTATTATCGCCCCGAGGATATCGTATTTGCCGTGACCGGCGATGTTTCACACGCCGAGGTGTCTCGACGGATTCGGCGCCTCGGGCGCGGAATATGGCCGGGAAGACCCAAGTCCCGCAGCAGCGCGCGCAAGGCTCAGGCAACCCCGGACTTCAGACGCGGGACGTGGTGGGTGAAACGCAAAACCGAGCAGGCACATATCGTCTGGGGGGTGGAGGGTCCGCGCCAACAGAGCCGGGACCGGGTTGCGGCCTACCTGCTCAACACTTACCTGGGTGGCGGAATGAGCTCGCAGCTTTTTCAAGAAATCCGTGAAAAGCACGGACTGGCCTACACGGTCTACTCGAGCCTCTCGGCGTTCATTGATACGGGTATGATCAGCATTTATGTGGCGACCTCGCCGGCGCAGGTCGCGACCTGCCTGCGTCTGATCGATGCGAGCATCGAGCGGCTGGGGCGCGAACTCCTGGATGAAGAGATCCTCGCCGAAGTGCGCGACAGCGTGAAGGGCGGACTCCTGCTTTCGGATGACAGCCTTGAAGCGCGCATGTCGAGCATGGGGCGGGCCGAAGTCTTTGGCGAGCCCGTGTTTTCGGTCGACGAGCTCTGCAAGCAGGTCGATGCGGTGACGCCAAACGATATTCGCCGCGTGGCTCGCAAGTACCTGAGGTCTTCGGAGAGGAGCCTGCTCGTGCTCGGACCCGCACCCGGCGCACAAATGCGCAAAAGGCTCAGGCCCAAGGTCCTGTCGCGCTAGGTTTTACTCGCCGGACTGCCGACGGCGCCAGATCAGATAGCCCACCACTGCAACGCCGAGCAGAAGCACGCCCATGGGGAGTTCGTCGCCTGAGTCTGCAGACTTTTGAGCGGTGGTTTCGGTGGGCGCCGCAGCCCCGCCCGGGAAAATCGAGCCTGTTTCGACGTTGGCCGGAATGCCGGTGTTGGCAAACAGGTTGCCTCCTGCAGGTGCCGCGTTGATGCCCCCGGGCTTGCGGAAGACCTTCAGAGTCGAAACCATGGTCTCGGCATCGGCCTGATAGAGGCTGTACTTGTCCTTGTTGATTGAGAAGGTGACGAGCACGCCGATGTCCTGCTTCACCGTCGCAAGGTAGCGCGTGTAGAAACCCGGAAGCTCTGATTCGAGGTGCAGTGAGTCGACCCAGGTCTGTTCGTTGATCTGGGTCTGCTTGGCGTACTTGGCCTCGGACTTGACGGTACG
>CAIOHW010000071.1 GCA_903858195.1 Oligoflexia bacterium
CGCTCGACTTCGGCAGCCGGAACCCTGAGGAGCTTTTCTGCAATATAATGGGCATGGAAGGAGTACACCGCATGGTTCAGCACATGCAACACGGGCCTTCCCTGCGGCCCCGAGCGCTCGACCACCACTTTGACAAAAGGGTAGCCTGCGAGATTTCCCGAAAGGCTTGCAAAGCTCGAGAGCGTGAGTCGCTCTCCGACCATGGCATCCGAAACCAGAGGAAGGTCCTGGGTCGACTCCGCCTGAGGAGAATCCAAAAGAGCGCCAGGAGGGAAGGCTGATGGGTTTTGCATAGCTGAGCGTTTTTATCAGGTTTTATGGCCCGCCTCCAGTTTTTCGTGCCTTCTCGAGATTTGCGTGCTAACCCACTAATCTCAATGGAGTTTTTAAGAGGCATCACCCCCGAGACGCTGCTCGAGCACGTGCGCAACACCATCCCCTTTGCGCTCGATGCACGCACGCCGCCCGAGAGCCCCTATCTCAAAGTCGTCTGGGAGGCCTGCCGCAGACCCGAGTCGAGCCCCCCGCTTTCTCACCACGAGTACTTCGCCCTCTGCGTGTCGGCTCACTTGAGTACGGTGAGCAGCTTTGTTCCGACCGATGTCGACAACCAGATCCGCTTCAAGCTCTGGCATCCGGAGCTTTCGGCGTCCGAGCGCCAGACAATGGTGTCTCTGGTCACCCAGGCCCTGGGCTGGGACATGACGGCGATCTCCAAGCGCTTTGTGCGCGGACCGCAGTCAGGCCGCGTGCTCTCAGGCATGCACGGCGAGTGGTTCAGCATCGCTGTTGGCGCCTATTGCGCGCTCAGAAGCCACGGCGGCACGAGCAGCACGGACGCAGACGCCATGCGTGGCCTCATCCTTCATGAGATGCAACGCGAGGCGGAGGTCCTCGGAGAGTTCGTACAGGCGCGGGATGGAATCGGCGCCCTCCAGGCTGCGACCTCGATTGCCCACAATCTCGGCGACCTGGACCGCGTGATGGACCAGTGGAACCTCGATCCCGCCGATCCGCTGAGAGCCGAGGCCTATCGTGCGGGGCATGACAACCCGGCCCGCTTCAAAGGACTCTTGAGGCTTGCAGGCGAACTCAACAAACTCGTGCTCTCGGCAACCGGGATGGCACCCACCTCGATGGCTGCCGAGAACCACCGGCACTTTGCGTTGAGGCAGGCACGATCGCTTCGTCGCTCGCCCGACCTGCTCCTTCCGATCTCGCCTTTTTTTGACGACTGGGGTGCAACCGTCGGAAGGCACCCCCTGCTCTCGCCTGAGGATGTCGCCGAAATCACCCAGTGCCTCATGGACGGCTGGGACAAGCTCAAACCCATCCAGAAGACCGCGGCCTATCCGCGCGCCCTTGCCGGAATTGAGTCGAGCTTTTCGGGAGGCCTTTCGCGCCTCTGCCAGTATCTCCCCGCGAAATCGGCAAAAAACCTGCGATCCGGGCTGCTCCGCACGCTGACGAGCATTCGCAGGGATCGTTTCGAGGCGCAGTGGGGCGAACAGGCATTGAAACTTGCGAGAGGTCTCCTTCGGTGAACAAGGCTCTCCTGATCGAAAAGCTTGAAGCCGAACTCCGGCGGGAACTTGAAACCCTAAGCCAGGCGGCACTCGCCGCCCGCGAGGCGGCCACCCATGCCGAGAGCCGCGCTGAGGATCGGCACGACACGCGGGGCCTCGAGGCCTCGTACCTCGCCGGCGCACAGGCTGCGCGCGTCGCCGAAATCGAGCGACAGATTCAGATCCTCCAGCAGATTCCGCGGGGCGCCTGCGCTCCAGGCTCGAAGATCGCCTCGGGCACTCTCGTGGAGCTCGAAAGCGCGGGAAATCTGAGCCTCTGCCTGCTCTCGCCCACCGGAGGCGGCCTTGCCTTCACAGTCGATGGAATGCGCGTACAGGTCATCACCCCCCAGTCCCCGCTGGGCGAGGCACTGCTCGGAAGCGTCAAAGGCGAGACCCTCGAGCTTGACCCACCGGCTGGGGGCGGAGCCCCGCGCGTCTACCGGATCGTTTCGGTTCAATAGACGCCAATCGATCAAATCAGTCGTGTTTTGTGCGCTTGGGGCTGCCCGGCGTCGTGTTGTACGATCCGGTCACACCTATGGGCAAAAACACGAACAGTTTCCAGACCGAATCGACGCTCAACCTGAACGGAAGGAGCTACACTTTCCACTCCCTTCCCAAGCTGCAGAAGGCGCTGGGCGAAAAACACAACCTCGCTCGCCTGCCCTTCTCGCTCAAGATCCTGCTCGAAAACCTGCTGAGACAGGAAGACGGCGTGATCGTGAAGAAAGAAACGATCGAAAACCTCGTGAAGTGGAACCCCAAGGTCGAGCCCGAAGACGAAATCCAGTTCATGCCGGCCC
>CAIOHW010000072.1 GCA_903858195.1 Oligoflexia bacterium
ATGAACGCCGCCTTCGAAAAGCCGATCTCCGCCTGTCACTCCAAGTTCGGAGGCAGGGTGCCGGAAGGAACGGTCAACCCCAAGGTCGAGGCCGAGACCCTCCAGGTCGTTCGGCGCTATGTGAAGGCCATGGGTCGCTCGGAGTACGCGAACCTTCTTGGGGCGATCGAAAACTACGCGCGCTCGATCAACAGCCTGTTCACCCAGTTCAAGCCGCATGACGACCGGTTTCCGGAGGCCGAGCGCAGGGACGCCCTGTTCTCGTGCTTCTATGTGCTCAAAAATCTGATGATCATGCTCTATCCGTTTGTGCCTGACACGATGGACCGGCTCAGGCAGTCGCTCGCGCTCGATGCATCGGTTTTCAGCCTCGATGAGCTCGGTCGCCCCATCCCGGCGGGGCACGCCATCGGGCAGAAGCAGCAGTACTTTCCGGGGGAGCAAGCCCCTTGACCAGCCCGGTTGGGCTGGGCTATCAAGCGGTCAGTTCGATTGGGGAATCGTCCAATGGTAGGACTCCAGACTCTGACTCTGGCTATCTAGGTTCGAATCCTAGTTCCCCAACCACTTCAATCCTCCGCAGCGCGCTTTGCCCTACTCCTGAGGGCGCGAGTTACCAATAAGTGACCTCGGCGTACCCGAGGGTCCCCTTGGTCGGAGGATATAAACCCGGAAAAAATAGTGGCCTCAAAGAAGGCGCTCCGCCAGTGCTACTGCGTTGCTGCCGCCGAGACGAAAGGGCTCAGTAGAAACCAGCGTTTGAAGGAACGGACGTATTTGGCTTCGCCCTTCAGATGAAGCTGATTTTTCTTTCGCGCGGCATCGATGCCCAGAGCGCCCCGCCAGACGTCGGTGAGTGTGCGGACGCAGGAGCCCACCTCCAAGTCCGGATCGAAGCCGGGATGTTGCATGCACAGCTCAGCGTTGCGGTCCTTGATCACGACCCACCAGGTCCGGCGAGCGACAGGGGCATCGCTCAAGTGGAACTCGGCTACAAAAACACCTTTCTCAGGAAAGTGTGCGACGTCGATGCGGCGATGAATGTCCCACATCAGGAGTCCCGGATCGAGTTCGTGTTTGCCCAGCTCCTTGATGACATACTTCTGCCCCCACACGCCGAGCGCCATCACAAATGGAGTCAGTTCCCGGCCGATGTCGGTGACGAGATACTCAAAACCTTTTCCCGCCTTAGACTTCCGCTTTCGGATGATACCGGCGTCATCCAGCTCCTGCAGGCGCTTGGAGAGGAGTGAAGGGGACATTTTTGCCATGCCGATTCGAAGATCATTGAACTTGGTGTTTCCTGCCAGGAGCTCTCGCAGCAGGATCGGAGTCCAGCGAGACGCCACGATTTCGGCTGCGCGAGCCACTGGACAGAACTGGAAGTAGCTTTTTGAAGAACTCATGAAACATGCATAAATCAAGGCTTGGATCGGCGGAACAGGTAAGTACAGAAATTGTACTGTTTGAGAGTGGGGTGCCTTGTTACCCTTCTCGAAACCGATTGAGGAGAAACCATGCGATTCACTTGTAAGATGCTTTCAGTTCTGATTTTGACCCTTTCACTGCCTGCCCTGGCTCAGGACAAGGTTTTGACCGATGCCGAGCAAGTGGCTGGGCTTCAAAAAATGTGTTCGGACAATGCCGAGGCCATCAAGCAGCGTCAGGCCCAGAAATCCCTGTACGAACGCCTGGGCAAGCGGCCGCAGATTAACTTGCTGGCCAAGAAGATTCTTGCCGCACACTCGACCAATCCAAAGATCGGCCATATGTTTACCCACGTTAAGAAGGCTAACTTCGTTAAGAACGTGACCGATTTTCTGGTCGTAGGCACCGGTGGAGAAGGGACCTACACGGGACAGGACATGGGCAGGGTTCATCGAAGCCTAAAAATCACGAACGCCGACTTTTTGGCTGCAGGTGGTGATGTGGGCGGCGTGATGAAGGAAATGAAGTATGGCGAGAATGAGACGCAGGAAGTCGTCTGCGCGCTCGTTTCGTTTGTTCCTGTAGTTGTTGTTAAGTGATTTTTTCAGGAGATCGAGGAGTCGAATCCCTCCCTCTCCGTCAGACGGCTACGTTTAGTGTGTAGTCCCGGGGCATTGGTCTTGGTTTGGTTTTTATTCTTTCTGCAACAGGGAGGGGGAGCGGAAACGGTAGCTCCTCCCCCTGTTGCTCTCAGAGATGAACCAGCCGGATGTTTTGCTACCCCTCCGCGTTGTAGGTGGGTCGCCAGTTCTCGAGCGCCTCTTGGGAGCGAATGCGCCACATGGTCACAGATGCCAAGCACTCACGCGTGAACTCATCGATCACACGTTCGGTCTGCGACAAAATCATACGGCCAGACAGGGTTCGGACGCTCGAGCCTATGCCGGACGCAGCAGCCTCCGTCAGCCAGAGGCGTGCTCGTTTTGACTGTTTTTGAGGCACTTGCAGGCCCTCTTCACGCCAAATCGTGTAGACTCGGTCATGGCCCACATTCCAGCCTTCGAGATGGAGGACGCGGGTGACCTGACGGTAGCCGTAGCGGCCGTACTGCTTTACGACTTCAATGACTCGTGACCGCAGCCGGTCCTGATCCGGGTTCCCGATGGATAGATATCGCTGGGTGCTAGGCAGCTGCCCCAAGACCCTAGGCGCCCGACGTTCGGAGACTTGAAGCCGCGTCCGTGCGGCCTAAGCTTGGAAGTTTCCCGAAGCGGCGATCTTGAGGATGTCGATGTCGATGGCCCGATCGACCTTGAGACCGCCAAACTCCAGCCACCAGCTGGCCAGGGTGACGGTCGTGACCCCAACCCAACATTCAAGTTGGACCGGTTTCATCCGGGCAGGTCAGTTTCACCCAGTACACTTTATTGGGCCAGCTGGTCCGGGCATGGGCACTGGGTTTCGCAGCAGATCCAGCCGCTCCAGATTTTTCAGGAGCAGTGGCCGTCGATGAGTTTGCGCACTCCCGGCGATGTCCCGGATTCCGTCGTTGCCCTGAGCGCGTCTCATTTCCTGTCAAAAAAGATGGATGGCCTGCTCATGGATCAGGAGGTCGAATTCGTCCGATCCCTGACTCAAAGTGAAGGGTCGGGTGCCTTGTTGGTGAAGCTGGATGTCGAGGCGCTCGCGCTTCGAGATGCAATCCAGCTTGCCGTCGGCGATACCGTTTCAACGGATGATTTGTTCCAGAGTATTGCGATTGCCGACGCCTCGCGCCTGCATGGTCCGACGTCGCTCGTGTTTGGATCGGTTGCTGATATCCGTTCCAGGCTGGATTCTGAAAAGGCTCGGATCTCGCAACTCATCGAGAGGATGAGGGTCCTTCATGCGGAGGGGCGGCTTGCAAGCCAGAACCGTGCGCTACAGGCACAAGTTCTGATGCTATCGGCTCATCAGGACGGCAGAAGGGCACCGGATGAGGTCATGCGGAACTTGTGGGACGACCTTGAGGTCATCGCACATTGATCACCCCGCCGCGGTTCTGACGGCGATCTCGACGCGCTCGGACAGATTCTCGGGGGTGAAGGGCTTTACCAGATAGGCGCTCACTCCCGCCTGGATCGCCTCGATGATCTGGTGCTGGCTTCCTTCGCCGGTGAGCATAAGCACGGGCAGCCCCTGCGTGCGCTCATCGGTGCGAACGAGTCTCAAGAAATCGATTCCCTGCATGCGGGGCATGTTCCAGTCGGTGATGATGAACTGAAACGGCTTGCCTGAGGCAAGTGCATCCTGCACCGCCTGCCAGGCGGTGTCGCCATCGTCGGCCTCGGTGATGTTGCTGACGCCAAGGCCTGTGAGACACTGGCGAACGTACTTTCGCATGGTGGACATGTCGTCGACGACAAGGACCTTAGCGGAGCTGGGCAGCATGACTCATTTCCTTCCTTCGGTAGATGGAACTTCCGGCCCCTTCGATGCGGGCGAGAGGAGCGTTGGGGTCGAGGATGCACTCGGCTGCCCCGAGAAAAAGGGAGCCATCCGGGGCAAGCGCCTGCGCCATTCTCGCCAGCGCACGCGACTTCAAATCCGCCTCGAAATAGATCAGCACATTTCTCAAAAAGATCAGGTCAAAGGGTCCCATGGAGGGAGGCGGATCCAGAAGGTTATGCTGCTGAAAACGGACGGGAGTCACGAGCTCCTGGCGGAATCGCCAGCCCTGCTGGACCTGCTCAAAATAGGCGGTGCGCGTGGCGTCGGGCAGCCCCCGCTGCACCTCGAAGTTGGAGAAGATGCCGGCCTTGGCGCGATTGAGGGCGTTCGTCGAGATGTCACTTGCGAGGATCTCGATCTTCCATCCCGCAATACCCAGCTTGGCGGCTTCTTCGCGCAGGATGATTGCAATGGAGTAGGGTTCCTGCCCGGTTGAGCAGGCCGCAGACCAGATGCGAAGGGTGCGCGAAGCCGCGCGCGCCTTGACCAACCGGGGCAGCGCTTCGTTGCGCAGATATTGAAACGGCACGTCGTCACGGAAAAAAAGTGACTCGTTGGTCACCATCGAATCGATGATCGCCTGCCGGAGCGATGCGGCTGGCTGGGACTGCAGCTTGCGAATCAGGGCGGTGGCATCCGTGCAGCCGTGAAGGGGAGCGATGGGGGTCAGTCTCGCTTCGACCAGGTACTCCTTGCCGGAGCCCATGTCATACCCGATGCCCTCGAGAAGGTACTTTTTCAGGAAAGCATAGGCTGCCGGATCGAGGCTCATGGTTTCTTCCTTTCAGCCATTCGGCCAACCAACCGCGCGAGGTCTTCGAGCGGGAGGATCTGCTGGGCCACGCCGGCTCTCACCACGGCGCCGGGCATTCCCCAGACGACGCTGGTGGCTTCGTCCTGGACGAGGACCCTTCCGCCCGTGCGCGCGACTTCGACTGCGCCCTTGGCCCCGTCGTCGCCCATCCCTGTGAGCACCACGGCAAGCGTCGTTGATCCAAAGACCCGTGCAGCCGAGCGAAAAAGCGGATCGACCGCCGGGCGGCAGAAGTTCTCGGGCGGGTCTTGATTGAGGACGAGTCTGGGGTGACCGGGGCTCCCCGTGATCAGGAGGTGGTGGTCCCCTGGAGCAATGTGGATCGTGCCCGGCGTGAGGGCGGACTCTGCGGTGACCTCGATGCATCGGATTCCGCAGTCGGCTTCAATGCGCTCTGCAAGCATCCGGGTGAACGTCGGGGGCATATGCTGGACGACCACGATCGGAAACGGAATGTCTTTGGGGAGCTTCTTGAAGAACGCAGTGAGAGCGTTCGGGCCGCCCGTGCTCGATCCGATCGTGAGCACGCGCGGGGTTGCCTCATGAAAGGGGGCATGGAAGGGGGCAGAGAGTGGGGGAGTCACCGGTGCGGGTGACCTGGGGTTCTGTTCGCGCGACTGCTCGCGGGGTGCGAACTGGCGTACTTTGGAGAGGAGCTGCCTTCCGTACTCGTCGAGCGAAAGTCCTCCCCCAAGCGAGGTGGGTTTTTGCACACAGTCGGAGGCCCCGGAAGTGAGGGCCCTTACGGCTCTTTCGGAGCCTTGGGATGTGAAGGCGCTGGCCACGACGATCCGGGTTTGGGGCTTGCGCGCGAGCATCCTTGGAATCGCCGTCAGGCCATCCATCACAGGCATTTCCAGATCAAGCAGGATGACATCCACATCCCGGCCGGCAAGTTCGTCGAGTGCATTCTGCCCATTGGTGGCGCTCGCCACGATGGAGATGGCCGAGTCGCGCGAGAGCGCCTGTCGCATCACCCCGCGGTAGACCGCGGAGTCGTCGACGATCATCACTCGGATGGGGGCGGCGGCTGCGTCCACTGGATCACCCCTGCCCGCGTCCCAGCATGCTGAACATCGACAGGAAGCCGGCCGTCCTGAGCAGGAACGCACCCATGCCGATCAGTCGGTGGTTGCGTCTTTCTGCCGTGAGGGCCTCACCCCTGCGTGCCTTCAGGCCAAGGTAGACCAGCGGCGCGTACATGAGCACTGCAAGCAGTGAGGTCGAAACATGCAGCACCTGCATCGAGGTGAGTGACGGCCCCATGGCCGTGCCCACCGCATCTCGAGTGATCTGAAGAAAGAGCACCAGGCCAATGTCGAGCGTGATCGCCAAGCCCATCAGAGTGGCGTGAAGCTTGCGCTCCTTTCGGAACGCAATCCCCAGCACCATGGCGAGGTAGGCGAGACTTGCGATCCCCATGCGGGGTGTGGTGGCGGCCGCCACGGTCCAACAGAGGACCGTGGCGACCATTGCCGGCAGGAGGGGTAATCCCTGCCGGGTGCCATCCATGCTTGAGGTCGTTTTCGTGGCTTCCATGTCAGAAGGCCCTCATGCGCTTGAGGAAGTCCTGCACGCCGGAGTTCAGGCGTTCACTTTCGACCGAGAGCTGGCCTGCCGCCTTCTGGATGTCGGAGGCAGTCCTGCCCGCTTCGCCCGCAACGGTCGACACATTGACGATGTTCTGTCCGACTTCGCCTGTCCCTCGTGAAGCCTCGACTGCGGCCCGGGAGATCTCACCGGTCGCGGCATTCTGCTGCTGCACGGCTGCGGCGATGGTGGTTGAGATCTCATTGAGCTTGTTGATCACAGAAGAGATTCCCTGGATCACCTGCACGGCCCCTTCGGTCTCCTTTTGGACGCCGGTGATCTTCTGGCTGATCTCCTCGGTGGCCTTGGCCGTCTGTCGGGCAAGCTCCTTGACCTCGTTGGCAACCACGGCAAAGCCCTTTCCGGCCTCGCCGGCGCGGGCAGCCTCGATGGTGGCATTGAGTGCAAGCAGGTTGGTCTGCTGGGCGATCGAGGTGATCACCTTCACCACCTGGCCGATCTCCTGGCTGGAGGTGCCAAGAACCCGCATCTTCTCGTTCGCTGCTGCGGCGTCAGTGACCGCCTGCTGCGAGACGCCTGCGGCCTCTTGGACTCGGGCTGCGACCTCCTGCAGGCTTGCCGCCATCTCTTCTGCCGAGCTTGCCACCGTCTGCACGCTTCGGGCGGCCTGCTGTGAGGCTGCCGCCACGGCCTGCGCCTGGCGGGCGGTCTCTTCAGCTCCAGCAGCCATGCTCTGGCTGTTGCCCTGCAATTCGGTCGCGCTGCTGCTCACTGTCGATACGATGCTGGCGACATCGCGTTCGAAGTCATCCGCCATCTTGACCCGGTCAGAGACGACCGCCCAGGTCGCCATTGCGCCGATGTAGGTGCCCTCACTCGAGAGGATGGGTGACACCAGCAGATCGAGGCTCTCAGGCCCGAGCCTGATTTTGGTCTTCACGGGGAGATTCTTTGGGTCCGCCAGGATACGCCTCTGGTGTTCCGGGTTCTTGTGGAAGGTGTCGATCTTGATCCCGATAAACTTTTCGACCGGCATGGGGAGCAGGTGCTCGAGCGTCTTGAGTGTCTTGGTGGAAGCCGGATTCATGTAGCGGAGCACGAGGTCGCGGTCGCAAAACAGGACATTGATCGGCATGTTGTCCATCATCGACTGAATCCGGGCTGTCTCGGATTCGAGTCTTGCCTTCTCGGTCACGTCCTCCCAGTTGACGATGAAGCCGATCACTTCACCCGCCTCCTCGATGGCATTGACGTTGAGGTCGAGCTTTCTTGGGCCGACCGTGATTTCTTTGCGATAGGGCAGGTTTTTGCGGTCACTGAGGCGCGATCGGATACCCGAATGGAATGAGTCCACCTGCGTGCCGACGAGCTCGTTGACGCCTTTTCCTAGGAGCCCTTTCACGACGGACTCCATCGATCGCAGAGTCTCCCTGGAGCGCTCATTCATGTAGATGAGTTTGAGCTCCCGGTCTGCGATGAAGATGTTGGTTCCCATCTGTTCGAGGGCGCGATGGAGTGAAGAGGCCTTTTCGATCAGGCTTGCGGCCTTGGGATCGGCCCTCTGCATGATTGCGGCCACTGTGCTGTAGACCGAAGCCCATGCGTCACGGTGTTCTGCCGTGAAAGACTTTCCGAGGCCTTTTTTCAGGGTGTCGAGCAATGCTCTTCCAACAGTAGGGTAGTGCTCGGGCTTGACTCCGTAGGATCCATGGCGTGAGCCCATTTCGAGGATCACCGGAAGGGCGGCATCGAGGTCGTCGAGCCCTCGCACGAGCGTACCCAGAGCTGCCATGAGCTTGCGGCCCTGCTCCTTGAGGTCGGTTTTGAAGAGCGATCTCAGCGAGGGATCGAGCTCAAAGAGTCGGTCATAGAAGAGGCCTGCTGCCGTAGGGGCGATCGGCACCACCTTCTTGAAGCTCTCTTGGACGAGCTTCTTTTGCCGTGGGTTGATCCGTGAAGGGGCCTCGGAGTTTGGAATGAAATCGCGATTCATGTGCATGATGTTTCCCTTTCTGTGTTCACAAGTGATTCGGTATTGATGACGACGAGCAGGCCTCGTTCCAGGCGGTGGACGCCTGAACAGCACTGCTTCCAGACCTCGGAGAGTGTGGCGGGGGCCGGAGCATGGGAGCTCTGGCTCACCTTTCGGACATCACCTACGGAGTCGACGAGCAGACTGAAGAGCTCGCCGTCATCTCCGATGACGATGTTCATCCTTTCAAGGCCATCAGCCCGGGGTTCGATGCCGAGCCTTCGCCTGACATCGATCGCGGTGACGATCTGGCCTCGGAGGTTGAGGAGGCCAGCGACCGATGAATGGGCGAGTGGAACCTTGGCCACCGGTTGCTCCGGCAAAACTTCTCGGACTTCTCGGACCGGGATGCCCAGCAGCTGGTCGTCGACCCTGAAAGTGATGTACTCGATCTCATCGTGGGCGTTCATGCGGCATCCCCCATGGCCTGCTGGATCGCATTCATGAGACGCTCTCGATCGAACTTGTTCAGGCAGTGGTCAAATCCCGCTCGGAGAGCTGCTTCTCGGGCAGAGGCAGCCGATGCCTCCCCGGCAGCATCGGTGAGTGCGATGAGGGCCGCCTTGAGGCTTGGGCTGTCACGCCGGATTCTCCGTGGCAGATCCGAATCCTCGAGCCCCTCCAGATCGAGGCCGGCAATCAGGATGTCGAAGGCGCCTTCTTCATCGATTCGTTTCAGTGCGCTCCGGGCGTTGTCCTCGACGCAGACTTCATAACCCTGCGCCTCGAGGTCAGGACGCAGGAGCTCCCTGAAAAACGGGGAGCCATCGGCAAACAGGATCCTGGGCTTTCGGCTTGAGGCGGGCATCCGGCCCGAGACTCGATTGCCGCTGAACCAGTCCGGATGTGCCTGGGTGAGGTAGTAGCGCGTGTCGATGATCTCAGTCACACGCCCGTCGACCACGGTCAGACCCAGAATTCCGGGCTTTCCGCTGCCGCGCTCGATGGCGGACTCGCCTTCGACAATGTCGAGGATCTCTCGAACCCAGAGGCCCATCGACTGGGCGGATTCCGAGAAGACGATCACAGGGCAGGGGGTACCCGATCGGGCCAGGGTGTGTTCCTCACCCGCAGGAACAAGCGGAAGCAAGTGGTCGCGGTACTGCACCATGAACCGGCCATCGGCCCGCTCGATGCGCTCACAGGGGAACTCTTCGAGCCGCGAGACCAGTGCAAGCGGTACGGCTTTCGGAGCGCCATCGCCACTTCTAAAGAGCAGGAGAGGCATTCGGCTGGCGCGCACTGATGAGTCTCTGGCGCTTGAGTGCTTTTCAGACTTCGACTTTTCGGAGTCCTGAAGGGCACGGGCGCGGTTTGCCACTCCGGCTGCATCGAGGATCATGATCACTCGTCCGTCGCCCAGAATGGTGGTGCCGGAGTACACCGAGAGATCGCGAACGAGCCTGCCCATGGGTTTCACGACGATCTCCTGCGTATCGAAGACTTCGTCGACGATGAGTCCCACCTGTCTGTCGCCCACCTGTGTCACGACGATGAAGGTTTCTGCTGAGCTGTTCGAGGCCCCGTTAGGCGGCTTCATCTCGAGCGTGCTTCGTAGCTCGACGAGCGGCAGGAGTTGCTCGCGTAGCCTCAGCACTCTGGCTCCATGTAGCTTTTCGATGCGCTCTCGATTCTGGTCGGAGACTCGCACCAGTTCCGTGATTGCGATTTGAGGGATGGCAAACGCCTGACCGGCCACTCCCACGACGAGTGCCGGCACGATGGCAAGGGTGAGAGGGATGTGGATCTGCAGAACCGAGCCCTTGCCCCGTTCACTCGTGAGCTCGACCGTGCCCCCGAGCTTTTCGACGTTGCTGCGAACAACGTCCATGCCGACGCCCCGACCCGAGACCTCCGTCACCTTCTGTGCCGTTGAAAAGCCGGGTTCAAAGAGAAATCGGATGAGTTCCGACTCGCCGAGTTTTTCGGCCTCCATCGATCCTGCAAGTCCGCGCTCGACCACTTTTCGACGCACGCGCTCGAAGTCGACGCCGGCACCATCATCGCGAACCTCGATGATGATGTGACCGCCCTCCTGCCAGGCACTGAGCTTTACGGTCCCGCCCGGATTCTTTCCCGCGCTTGATCGAACCTCGGGCTTTTCGATTCCGTGGTCGATCGCATTTCGGATGCAGTGGGTGAGTGGGTCTTGAAGTTCCTGCAGGATCTGTCGATCGATCTCAGTTTCGGCCCCGGACATGACGAGCTCGACGGACTTTCCGGTGGCGATGGACACGTCACGCACGATCCTCGGGAGCTTGGCCCATGAACTTCCCACAGGCTGCATGCGGGTCTTCATCACGGCTTCCTGGAGGTCAGAGGTGATGCGATTGAGGGCCTGAATGGGGGTCTGGTACCTGGAGCCCTCATCGAGATGCACGATCTGGGTGAGTTGGTTTCGGGTGAGCACGAGCTCCCCAACCAGGTTCATGAGCGAGTCGAGGATCTCGACGCCCACCCGAAGGGAGGTCTCTGCGAGGCTGCCCTGGGGTCTGGGTTTAGGGTCGGCGCCTGGTGCGGGAGCTGGAGCTGGAGCTGGAGCCGAGGCCGATGCGGCCGATCCAATGGAGGCGATCTGCAGAAGCTCCTTCAGTGAGGTCAGGGTGGGCGAGTCGTCGCCTTCGGGCTCCTTGTTCTCGACTTCAAGCCCGGCAAGGATCTCCTTGATGATGTCGACTGCGCGAAGCACGGCTCCCACGGTGACCGGAGCCACGGGGAGGGCGCCATCGCGCATCTTGGCCAGGACATCCTCGGCGGCGTGTGCGACCTTTTCCATTCGCGAGAGTCCGAAAACGCCGCAGGCCCCCTTGATCGAGTGGATGGCGCGGAAAATCTGGTTCAGTCCGTCCTTGTCCGTGGGATTCTTCTCGAGGGCGACCATGGACTGGTCGATCCCCGTGATGAATTCGGTGCTCTCGATGATGAAGTCTTTCAGCAGGTCATCCATGGATTTGCCAACTCATTCTGAGACTGTATCGGAGTTGTGGGGTGACGGAGTAGAGCACCCGATCGACTTCAAGATTGCTTGAATGTCGCTGTAGCCGAGTACGCTAGTCGAGCGCGCGCCAGCAGTAGCCCGCGCCATAGATGCTTTGAATCTGCTCGCGTGAGCCCGAGATGGCCTTTCGGATCTTGGACACATGCGTATCGACCGTTCGATGGGTGACGCTGACCCCTGGCCAATTGTCCTCGAGCACTTCCGAGCGGCTCACCACCCGGCCGCCCGAGCGCATGAAGTACCCCAAGAGCTTGAATTCAAGCTGGCTGAGCGGAATCTGCTTTCCATCGAGACTGGCGATGGACCGGTCAAGGTCGAGCTCGAGATTGCCCGAGCGTAAGACCTGGGTGTCTCCAGCTGCGGGCCTGCGGCGATAGCGTGCCCGAAGTCGCGCGGTGATCCGTGCGCGGAGCTCGCCTGGCCTGAAGGGCTTGCCGACGTAGTCGTCCGCCCCCGACTCGAAAGACAGTCGCTCGGAGTCGGGGCTCCCGGTCATCACCATGACCAGAGTATCAGCGATGTGCGAGAGCTCGAGTCTCGAGCGGAGCTCCAAGCAGAAGCCAAAACCGTCCATCCCTGGCATTTGGAGGTCGACGAGAATCAGGTCAGGGCGAATCCGGCCGGCGGCAAGCAGGCCGCTCTCGGCGTCCGCGGCAAGCTCGACATCGAACTCGGGCGACAGAGTATCGCGGAGCATCTCGCGGATGTCCGCATCATCATCAACGATCAGCAGCCGGGCTGCCGGTTTTGGCGGTGTGACATCCATGTCAGCGCTCTCGTCCTTCCCGTCACCAGTTTAGGGTGGAGGATGGACCTTGGCCCAGACAAGGATGTGTGAAGACGGAAGGTTGACGGGCCGAATCGGCGCCCGGATCACTCCTCCTGGTGGATGTAGAGCCTCGAGTTCACGCGGTCGATGACGACTGTGATCGGAGCGGTTTCGCCGTAGCTCATTTCGAAGGCGAGTTGCAGGAAGGTGACCGCACCCGGGGTCCTTGGGGCAAAGCGCCCGTCCCGGATCGTGAAGCCAAAGAGCTCCGCGAAGTCCATGCCGTAGCACCAGTCGAGGGTGGAATGATCGGTGCCGATGAAGGCCTGTCCGGCCTCGGTTCCCATGCGGGTCAGGATCATGCCGCGAGCTGACTTCGGCACGTAGAAGCGGGAGCGGAGCTCCTTTTCAAGCGTAACCAGGTTTCGGCGGCTGATGAGCTGCCACTCGAGCTCGGGCAGGGCCTCGCGCTGGCTCAGGACGAGCTCGTAACGGGCCAGGCGGTTCAGGTCGCCGCACATGTTGGCGTCCGCGACATCCTTGGTCTGCACATGCTTCAAATCGAAGGCATGCGCGCCAGAGGCAAGCAGGGTGGAACCAAGAACCAGTGCCGAGGACCATTTGCTCAGATTTTTCATGAACCCTCGTGTACCCCTATCGGCGGGCGGCAGGCAAGAAAAATAACGCGCTGCGTAACTCCTGAATTTTGCGGGCTTTCCCTCCGAGATCAGGCAAAAGGCTCCTTGAGATGGCGATCCTGGCAACTGCACACGAGCTCTCCCATGCGTTTGGAGCCAGACGCCTTTTTAGCGGGCTCACGTTTTCCCTCGAAGAGGGGGAGCGGGTTGCGTTGATCGGCCCCAACGGAGCGGGCAAGTCCACCCTCATCAAGATGCTTGCGCGCGAGATCGAGCCCGACTCGGGTACGCTTTCGTTTAGCCGTGGGCTTCGCGTGGGTCACCTGAGGCAGGTGCCGAGCTTTGCGGATGGGGCAAGCGTCCTTGAGACGCTGCTCGAGGGCTCTCCCGATCGTGATGCGGACCCCTCAGCGGCGCACTTGGCCGCATATGAGTGGATCTCGAGGCTCGAGCTCGATGCGTTTGGTCCGGAGCATCCAGTGGCCAGACTCTCGGGCGGCTGGAAGAAACGCGTGGCGCTCGGGCGCGAGCTGATCGGCAGGCCCGATCTCATGCTGCTCGATGAGCCCACCAACCACCTCGACATCGAGGGCATCGAATGGCTTGAGCGCTTTCTGTCGCGATCCTCGTTTGCCTGCCTCACGATCACGCATGATCGCGCCTTTCTTCAAAAGGTCGCCAACCGCATCCTCGAACTCGACCCGCGCCATACTGGGGGCATCCTTTCGGTGCGTGGCGACTATGCGACCTATCTCGATACCCGCGAGCGTCTCATGGATGCGCAGGAGAGGCGCGAGACCATCCTCAAAAATACAATGAGGCGCGAAGTCGAATGGCTCAGGCAGGGAGCCAAGGCCCGGACTACCAAGCAGCAGGCGAGGATCCAGCGCGCCGAGTCGCTCATCGATGAAGTGAAAGGGCTCGAGGTGCGCAACCAGGTCAAGACCGCTCGGCTTGAGTTCGAGTCGTCCGGACGCGCGCCCCGAAAACTCCTGGAAGCCAAGGGCCTCTCCAAGCAGTTCAAAGACGGAAGCCCACTTTTCTCTGGAATCGATCTCGTGCTCTCGCCTGGCTCGCGAGTGGGGATCCTGGGGCTCCTGGGCGCCGGCGAGATCCTGGTGCCCAACCGCATCCCCAAACACGGCCGGCCCGAGGTGCGGGGTCTGAGCAGTGCCGCCTCGATC
>CAIOHW010000073.1 GCA_903858195.1 Oligoflexia bacterium
CCATGTCACGCTTCATCATCATCGCCGTTGGTCTGTTTGTTTCGGGCTGCTCCACGACGGGCACGGCTCTCAGGCTCGAGCCACAAAACGACTGCCCGCCACGGCTGGCCTCCTGTCCGCAGGGTCGAAGCCATCAATGGGATCAAATGAATCCCTGGTTCTTCAGGGGCGGCTTCAGGCATGACCTGTAGCCTTGCGCTCGAGCAAGGCCAGGGTCTCGACATGGTGGGTCTGGGGGAAGAAGTCGAACGGAATGAGTTCGACCGTGCGAAGCCCCTGCTCCTGCAGCTGCTCGAGATCGCGTGAGAGCGTGCCTGGACTGCAAGAAAGATAGGCCAAGCGCGTGAGTGCCCCGAGACCTCCCAGCCACCGAAGCACCTCGGGCTCAAGCCCGGTGCGCGGAGGGTTGACGTAGGCCAGGAGCTCTCTCCCTTCGACTGTCTGCCGCCGGACCCACTCGTCCATCTGGGGGATTCGGTCCGAACACTTGCCTCGAAGGACTTCGACTCGAACCCCCACGGCCGATGAGAGATTCAATCGGGCACACTCGATGGCCTCTCCCCCAAGCTCAACCCCGAGCACCGGCACGTCACCCCAGCGCAGAATCGACGCCCCAATCCCGGAATAAAGGTCCAGCACCGCTCCACCCGGCCCCGGCCGAAGGTGGCGCATGGCCTCATCGAGCGATTCTTCGTAGAGCTCAGGGATCAGCTGCTGGAAGGCCTGCACCCCGTGCCAGAGGCCAGAATCGGTGCGCGTGAGCGCTGCACCCCAGAGCCTCTCCCAGCCCCCCGAGGCAAAGACCCTGCGTCCTGCCGAGGCATTGAAGTTCAAGTGCACGCCCTCGAGCCCCGAAGCCCCCCAGTCCAGCCCGGAGAGGGTCTCTAGGAGTCCGGCATCGAGCGCCTGCCTGCGATCCCATTTGATCACTAGCGCAAGCAGGTTTCCTGACACGGCGGCATAAACCAGCGGAAAACGAATCGTTTCATGCGTGGGGAGATTTCGAGCCAGAAACTCAAATACCGCTCGCACCCGCTCGGAGTGCACCGGGCATTGGGGAATCGGCACAAACTCTTCTTTTAGCTCCGCCGAGCGCCCCACCGAGCGCAGCATTCCAAAGGCCCAGCGCCCCTCCTGCAGGCGTGCATGCAGGCAGGTGCGCTCCCGGTATCCAAGCCTCCCGCCCTCCGGTACCGATCGTACGGGCCGCACCGGAGCCCGCAGAACTTCTTCCAAAAAGCGGTGCTTGCGCTCGAGACTCTGCAAGGGCCCAAGCCCCCGGTGCCGGCAGGCCGGACACCGGATCTCGCAGCCCTGGGGTAGACTCAGCTCGTGCATAACCGGCTTCCTAGCACCTCATGCGGGCCAGCCGCAGCGGTTTCCCGGGTTGACCCCCCCGGGTCCCTTCATTAAAGTCCGGGCCCATGGCAAACCAGACTCCTTTTGTAGAGATTCCGAAACACGCGCGCGTGGTCATCATCGGTGGCGGGGTCATCGGCACTTCGATCGCCTACCACCTGGCCGACATGGGCTGGAAGGACACCGTCCTGATCGAACGCGACAAGCTCACCTCGGGCACCACCTGGCACGCAGCAGGCCTCATGGTCACCTTCGGATCGACCTCCGAGACCTCGACCGAGCTCCGAAAGTACACCCGAAGCCTGTACTCGAGGCTCGAGGCCGAGACGGGTCAGGCCACGGGCTTCAAGCCCATCGGCTTCATTGAAGTGGCAGGCGATGCCGATCGCCTCGAAGAGTACCGCCGGG
>CAIOHW010000074.1 GCA_903858195.1 Oligoflexia bacterium
AAGGAGGTGATGAGCCTGATGATGCCCTGCACGTCCGCCCGGGGGATGCTGGCGAGGTCGCGTCGAGCGACGATGCCCGGCAGCTCATTGATGAGCTTTTCCGAGAGCGGGTCCGGCCGCACGCGGCAGACCCGCGACATGGTGCGCACGTCGGACTGGAAGGTTTCGGGGGTTGCCGTGTTTGTCGGGAGGAGCGATTTGAGGTGGCTGGCCAGGGGCTCGATGGTCTGGTCTGGGAAAACTTTTCCGTCGCTCAGGGCCAGGGCTTCCAGGTAAACGACCGCTTCGCGGACGTGGCTGCGTAGGTACGCCGGGACCTCGCCCATTTCATGCTCTGAGATCTTGGTGAGCAGGGTCGCGGCCAAGTTTCCACCGCCATCCTTCTCCGCCATGTCGCGCTGCAGGAGGCCAACCAATTCCTTGAGCTTGGCGTTACTTTCCCGCTCGGCAGCCAGTGTTCGCTCCGTTACCGCCATGCGCTCTTCAGCCCCCTTTCGGAAAATTTCGTTACGGCTGCGCTCGTCGTCACCGAAGTCGGCACCTGTCTTGCGCTCGCCGGCCGGGGCTTCTTTCTGACCGTCTTGGCTCGCGTAATACCAGACGAAGCCCAGGGCGCCGACGGATAGCAGCACGATGAGACGTAGGGCTTTCCCCGTGCTAAATTTGCCCTTCGTTGAGGGGGTGGTGGGCGTCGGTGAGGGAGGAGGCGCGGAGTCAGACATGATCGTAGATTTCGGTTTGAAGGGCTGTCGATCAGCGGCAGACGTACCACACCGGGATCGTCTGGCCGGGGGGCAAAGTCAGGTACGAATCGTTTTCGGGCATCACCACCATGGTTGGCGCCGTCATGAATAGGCCGCCCTTGGGCTTGAGCTGCTGCAAATTGATGCGACAGGCCTCGGGCCCGTGCCAGGTATACGTGTAGAGGTAGCCACGAAGGTTGGGCGACTGGTAGACGCGCATGCGCATCACGACCAAACTCTCGCTGCGCACGATGTATTCGCCGGGTAAGGTCGCATTGCCGGCTACGTGGCTGCACGAGCTCTCTTGGATGGCGGGGTGCCGCTGGCCGCCGGTCATGTGGCGGGCCAGGACGATGGCCGAGTTGTCCGTATCGAGCGGGATCTGGTTTTGAGCGGTGGATGACGATTCCGGGGTGACCACCAGCACCGGGTCCAAGGCGTGGTCCCGGTCGACGGAGTGGATCAGCAGCGAGACAAGGTTGCCCTTGTTGTCGAAAAGGGCGATGTTCCCGCGAAAGAGAGGATCCCGTAGGCGGATCGTGATCGTGTTGCGTTCGCGGGTAATCTCGATCTGGCGATCGGACCACCACTGGTCGATGGGGAGGATCTCTCCGGCGCCGGTGAAGATCAGGGTACGAGGGTAGATCTCGTCGGACACCGAGACCTTGATGGGCACCTCGATGGTCCGCTCAGGGATCCAGGTGACGGTCTCGGCCGCCAGGTGGGCAGTGGCCACGAACAGGATGGCGGTGGCGAAGGCGAAGCGCAGAAAGTGGTTCATGGCAGTAGGGCGATCAGGGAGCTTTGGTGGGCGCTG
>CAIOHW010000075.1 GCA_903858195.1 Oligoflexia bacterium
GCCTCCGAAGGCAGCAGACTCGGATCTCGAAGAGTCGCGTTTGTCGGGCGACAAGCTCGGGGATGAAGACGAAGACATGGGAGATGACCTCGAGGATTGATCCTCGGGTGTGTCTCGGTTGAGAAGCAGTAAAGGAAAGCGGTTATGAGACATTCAGTAGACGGTCGCAAGTTTGGCCGAAACACCTCGCACCGGGTTGCTATGTTCAAGAACATGGCGAATTCAGTCATCCTCGAGGAGCAGGTGGTCACCAGCGTTCAGAAGGCGAAGGAAGTGCGCCGCGTGGTGGATCGCCTGATCACTCTCGGTAAGAAGGGAACCGACGCTTCGCGCCGTCTGGCGTTTGACCGGACGCGCCGGAACGACGTCGTCAAGAAGCTGTTTGATGTTCTGGCTGAGCGTTACAAGTCGCGGAGCGGTGGGTACACTCGCGTGTTGAAGCTCGCCGATCGCCGTTGGGGGGATGCTGCAGAAATGGCAGTCCTTCAGCTCGTGGACCGCGCAGAGTTGAAGCGGGGCAAGCAGGGCAAGGCGCCCAAGGCCGACGCAGAGCAGGCAGCGGCTCCCGTGGCTCGCGATCCGCTTGCCGGGGTTCGCAAGATGTTCGCTGGTAAGGGTCGTGGCGCGGGTTCGCGCGGGGCCGAGGCGAAGTCCGCAAAGGGCCCTGAGTCTGCCAAAGCGGCCAAGGCTTCGAAGCCCGCCAAGGCTCCCAAGACGGGAGGCCGCAAGGCTACCGGCGGGGACAAGTAAGTCCTCTTGCTTCTGGGTACTAAGAATTGAAATCCGGCCGCCCCAGGGTGGCCGGATTTTTTTTGGCCTGCAGGGGCGCACGCGCGCTAAACTGTGGCAATGCGTTCTCGCTGTTTCGTAGGGGCCTCAGCCGCGGCATTAGCCGTCCTTTCGGGCATGGGACAATCGCTCTGGGGGAGCCAGTCCTCGATCATGCCTGCGCCCGTAGCGCCGCCTGATGACTGTCGGCGCTCACAGTCCTGTCTTTATCAGCGCGCCAATGAAGTGCTGATCCTTCAGGCCAATTATCTGTTTGCCAAGTCCATGCAGGTGGCATCGCAAAGGGGCAAGAGGGGGCGCATCCGGGCGGAGCTGGGGCCGTTTTGTGACGTTCAAAAGCCGAAGGGCGGAGGCAGGGCCTCGGAGCGGGAATGTCTCGAGAGTTATCTGCTGCAAGTGAAAAGGGCGATGCGGGCCATGCGGACGGCAATGGTTCGAAACGAGGAGGGGATTTTCAAACTCGCTGAAGGCGTGGCACCGGCTCTTCCCTTGGACTCTGGCGCAATGGCGGCGGCTGCGGCAGGGGCCGATCAGCCACAGGACTGGACCGCGAAGCTGAAATTTGATGCCCCCTTCTTTCCGGCCCTGGAGGAGGTGGACCCCATCCTTCAAAAGCTGAGCGGCATGTTGAAGGTGAGCCAGCAGTCGGCACAGGGGCGGGCCCTCCTCGATCAGGAGCTTCAGGCGTGGTGGGATTCTTATCCCCGTTGCCCCACAAGGGACGAGTTCATTGCGGTGGAGCTGGTGGAGCGTTTTCCCTCAAACCCCACTGGAGAGAAGATCCGCCGAGTGAAGCTCAAGCCCGACGGCAAGTCAGTCGAATACGACGATCAGGCATTCTCGAGGGCGCAGGCGGAATGTGCGACCAGGCGATCGGATTGGATCAGGTCCGGGCCCGTGGCTTCTCCGGTGTCGATGACTGAACCTGCCTTGCTCGGAGCCACCCCGAGTGCGCTGTCGATTACCGTTTTTACGAAGGCCCAAGAGCAGCTTGTTGACTGCCTATCAGGGGGCTCCACGGGTGCAGGGGCAGGGCGGCAGGCGCCCTCGGGAGGGTCTGGCACCCAAGTGAATCTCTGCGGCGGCGGGCAGCGGCAGTCGGGTCGGGCCAGTACGGGATCCACCTTGGCAGACTCCGAGTTTAAGAGGGCCGAGCAGGAGTTGGACAAGATTCTGGGAAGCCTATGAGGCTGTTATGCCAGTGAGGCTGTTATGCCAGTGAGGCTGTTATGCCAGTGAGGCTGTTATGCCAGTGAGGCTGTTATGCCAGTGAGGCTGGTGCCCCATTGGGCCTGCAGTTCCAAGCGGCGGCCTAGGGCCTAGCCAGGCTCAGGTGAGGGAAAGCCAGATCACCACGCGAGCAGCCCCCGCAGGCAGGGGGCGCTTGGAGCGGTTGCGGTACCACGTGAAAGGTTGGGTCGGGTAGGGGCTCTCGGCTCGCTGCGGATCTTCGGCTGGAGAGTGGGCATCCGAGAGTTTCTGCAGGGACTCCTTCAAGTCGGGGATTGCAGAAGCGGGTGCCAGCACATCGAACTGAATGCCTCCCGGTGCGACAAAGCCGTGGATCATCCTGGATTGCGGGCTCACGCCAGCCGCAAGCAGGGCTTCGTGCACCCGGGTACGCAGGTCTTGCGGGCTGTCTGTCCTCAGGATGAAGCGCCAGACCTGTGCGCCCGTTGCGCTCGAGCGTGTGGCGGAGTCCTTGAGTTTGGAGGGATCCCACTCGCCTTCCCAGCTGGCCGCCCTGAGGCTCGTGCCGGTCGCAGAGTCGGAGTCCGAGGCCAACTCCCCCTCCTCGATTTCGTCTCCTGAAAAATCGTCCAGGTTGGAGAGATCCTCTTCACCCGCAGCGTCTTGCGGCGGCGCCTGAGTCACTGGAAGCTCCGCAAAGTTCACGGCGTCGAGTCTCTTCTGCAGGCGCGCATCGTAGAGAGCCTGCAGCTTTGGAAGTGCCGCAAGCACGATGAAGCCAATGACGGACAGGCTCACCCATCCCCAGGTCCGGCCTGAGAGCCCGCGCAGGGCCTTGAGCACGGGTCGGGTGAAGCGGTCCGCGCGGCTCCATCCCCGAGCCGTTCTGGCGGGGCGGTTTTTTTCGCGAGCCTCGCGCTCGTACTTGATCTCGGCCGGGGCGGGAATGCGCTTGAGTGACGCCAGTGACTCGAGGATGAGTCGGTAGCGCTGGTGGCGCTCCCGGCATTCCTTGCAGGCTTCGAGGTGGGACTCGGAGCTGCGCTTGAGGCCGGGCGAGAGGGCGCCGTCCAGAAAGGCCGAAGCATGAGTCTCCCATTCAAAGCAGCTCATGTCCGATCCCATAACCACTCTTCCATGGCGCGAAGCGCCTGCTGTCGCTTGATCTTGAGGGCCCCTTCGGAGAGCCCCATCGCCGTGCTGATCTCCTCATACGGGAGTCCATACTTGTCGCGCATCAGCAGGAGCACCTGGTCCGAGTGCGGGAGCTTGTGCAGGTAGCTTTCAAACTGCCTGAGTCGGGCTGGGATGTTCAGGTTTGCATCCAGCATGACCTGCTCAGATGGCGTGAGGGACCGCCCCAGCTTGCCCACCGACGAGAGAACGAACTGGATGGCTCCCCTGAGTACCCAGGCCCGTGCGTGCCGCTCATAGACCTCACTGCGCCGGGAGAGTTCGCGGTCCATCTCGTTCCAGAAGGCCAGGTAAAGTGTGCCCGCACCCTTGTGGTTCCAGAGGATCGAGTAAAAGAGATCGTAAACCATGTCGCCGTAGTTCTCTTCCCAGCCGTGACTGGGTCGGGAAGCTCCGGGCGTCGGCACGGGCGCGGGTCGAGCCATTTTCTGGGAAGCCGTGGCTCCCGCGGCGGCCTGATCGGCGCCGGCAGTCTTCTTTCGTTTCTTGAGCACGCGGGGTGGTTCCTGCCCTGGGGGTTAGTCGGATTTGTTTCGGCGGGACTTGCCCTGCGGACGCTGGGGGTCGGGTTCGAGCTGGAGGTAGATCTTCCAACGCTCGGGAGTGATCGCCACCCCGAGCTTGAGGGTGGTCGAAGGAAGCCAGAGCGGCCGCCTGGGCCTCTGGATCAGACGCATGGTGGACTCCTGGGGGGTCCTGCCACCCTTGCGCTGGTTGCAGGGCTTGCAGGCGGTCACGATGTTCTCCCAGGACTTGCCGCCGCCCTGAACCACCGGCACGACGTGATCCAGCGTCAATTGGGACTTTTGAAATGGTTTTCCGCAGTACTGGCAGCGGTGCTCGTCGCGCGTGAAAACGTTGGCCCGCGAGAAACGGATCACCTGCTTTTTTTGCGTGAGCGGGACATAGCTCAGGAGCCGGAGTACTGCTGGTACCTTCATGCTGAAGCGTACCGTGCGCACTTCCATTTCTCCCTCTTCGACGACTTCGACCTTCCCCTGGAAAAGCAATTGGAGGGCACGTTGCCACGAGACAATGTGCAGGGGCTCGAACGACGCGTTGAGGACCAAGGCGTGTCCCATACGACTAGTATAGATAAATTGTGCGGATGAGAGCAATGCCCGCACAGGAGTCGACAATCCGCTGTTTAAGAATTAGACAGTGCTTTGCCCGGGGGAGGCCACGATGCGTATTGAA
>CAIOHW010000076.1 GCA_903858195.1 Oligoflexia bacterium
CCAGCTCCTTGCCGGTTCCGTTCTCTCCTGTGATCAAAACCGAGCCCGTCGTGGGAGCAACCTTGCGGATGAGCTCCTGGAGCGCGCGCATCGGGACCGAGTCGCCCACCAGCGTTTTCTGGTGCTGGACCTGCCTGCGGAGCGCCACGTTTTCGCGTGAGAGCTCCTGCATGACGAAGGCGTTTTGGAGGACCACGAGAAGTCGATCGAGTGAGAGTGGCTTTTCGATGAAGTCATAGGCCCCAAGCTTGGTCGCCTTGACTGCCGTTTCGATCGTGCCGTGGCCAGACATCATGACCACCGGAACATCCGGAAACTCGGAGCGGAGCTTCTTCAGGGTCTCAATACCATCCAGATCGGGCATCCAAATGTCGAGCAGCACCACATCAGGCCGGCTGGATCGAATCTTCTCGATACCCGCCGAGCCGGACTCGGCCAGATGCACCTCGTAGCCCTCATCCATCAGGGCGCCGGAGAGCGCCTGCCGGATGGCCTGTTCATCATCAACAATGAGGACGCTTCGCGACATGGCTCAACTGGAACTCCGGCCCAAGCCTTGCCAGAGGGCTGTGGGCAACTCAACTACGAACTGGGCTCCCTCGCCCGGCCGGCTATCGACCCGAATCGTGCCGCGGTGGTCGGTGATGATGCGCTTGACGATCGCAAGCCCCAGACCCGTGCCTTCCTTCTTGGTCGAAAAGTACGGCTCGAAGATCCTGTCCCGGACCTCATCGGACATCCCTGGGCCGTTGTCTGCCACCGAAAAGATGGCGACCCTTGCACCCTCGTGGTGCTCGGTGCGGATCCGGATGCCGGGTGCCGCCAGACGAGAATAGGGCTCGGACAGGGCGGCCACCGCGTTATCGAGGAGATTGATCAGCACGCGCTTGACCTGGTCGCGGTCGAACTCGAACACCGGCATGCCCTCGTCAGCGGCAAATTCAAGCGATACGGAGGGGTGGGCCTGCTGATACAGGGAGACCACCTCGCGGATGGCGCGATTGAGATCATGGGGTGCAGGGGTGATCTCCGGGAGACGCGCAAAGTTCGAGAACTCGTTGACGAGTTCCTTAAGCTCATCGGTGTGCCGGATGATCGTGTCCGTGCACTCCTGGAGGAGGGCTCCCTCTTTCTCGCCCATCCCGCCGGCCAGTCGCCGCTGGAGGCGCTGGGCCGAGAGCTTGATCGGCGTCAGGGGGTTCTTGATTTCGTGGGCGATGCGGCGAGCCACCTCGCGCCATGCGGCCTCGCGCTGGCCCTTGAGGATGGGGGTGAGATCGTCAATGACCACGACCAGGCCGTGCCGATTGCCGTCCGGAAGGCGGGTGGCGATCGCGGCAAGAGTCTTCTGGCCCAGGCGCTCCTCGCCCTCCCCGGATCCGGCCGGGGCGCCGCTCGCATCCACAGTCCACTGCTCCATCCACGGAAGCGCAGAAAGGGTCGAGTCTTCGGCAAGACCCTTGCGGATCATGCCCACCAGCACGCCGTGAGGCCCCTCAAAAACATTTTGAAAGGGACTGCCTGACAGAGAGTCCGCCCGCCCCGCCTCGAAGGATAGCAGCTGCGCTGCAGCCCGGTTCACCTGGGTGACCCGGCCCTCGGGATCCACGACGACCACTCCGGTGCCGATGCTGGCAAGGACGGTCTCAAGCTGCTGCCTGCGTCGCTCGAGGTCACCCCCGGCCTCGATGAGGCGGCTGCGGCTTTCGCGCAGATCGCGGGTCATCTGGTTGAACGACTCGACCACGGCTGCGATTTCGTCGTGGCCCACCGCCTGGACCGAGACGTCGAGGTTGCCCGAGCCCACCTCTTGGGCGGACTTTGCCAGCTGCTCGAGCGGTACGGTGAGCTGACGGGCAAGGTAGAGGCCAAGCCAGATCGCCACGAACGTGATCACTCCGGTCATCATGACCAGCAGTACGAGGTAGGTCGTCTTGATCGGATAGTCGAGCGGGTTGACCTCGCGGTAGTCTTCGATGACATTCGAGATCTCGTCGACTTTGTTGACGAGGCTCACCGGAATAAACGAGTCGACCACGAGCACCCCGGCACCGCCCGAGAGCGGGATCAGGCATCGGACCAGGTCGCCTGACCCCAAGTGCTGGACCAGCGACAGGCGCTCCCCCTTAAAGGACCGGGAGAGAACGTCGATTGGAAGCGGCGGAAGGAACTTGGGCAGGCCGGGACGCCCCGGATGCTTGACCAGGACCCGCTCGCCCAGGGGCTCGGAATAGAACTCAAGCGCATCCAGTGCCAGCAAGGAACGCTGTGATTCGAGATGGGTCCGAATCCGCCCGGCACCCATCCTCGGGGATAACCCGGTTACGACATGCTCGCCGAACCTGAAGGAGAGCTCCTCGGAGTTTCGGAAGAACACCTTGGAGATCTCAAGCGAGGTCTGCAACGTGTTCTGCACCTTGATGGAGAACCACTTGTCGAAGCTTGAGTTGATATAGAGGGCTGAAATCACGAAGAGCAGGCCCGTGGGCACCAGAGAGAACGCAAGGAAAGCGACCACCAGTTTGCTCTTGAGGCGGGCTCCCAGGATCTTCTGGCGCCGCTCCAGGAAGAGCTTGCCGATGTTCTTGGACACCAGCCAGACCAGGGCCATCAGGATGATGAGATTTACGTTGAGCAGACCGAAGAAAAAGATGCTGTTGACCAGCGGGAGCGACCCCGAAGTCCGGGTCAAACGGATCTCAAAGGCGGTCAGAACAGCAAAAGCGACCCCAAGGAGCAGGATCGCGAGCCTTTCACGGCGCCTTTTGACTGCCTCTCGGGCATCGAGAAGGGTCGAGCTCATGCTCCACTTCATGCCGCAGTCGTGCGGGCCTTTCAATCTCTAACGAAACATGCGGCTTGAGAAATTTGCCGAATTCTTCGTGTTTGAAGCGGTTTTTTGATCAGTTCTTCGCGCATGGGAGTCGCGGAATTTAGAACTGATCACATCGCGCTCGAAAGAATTCTCATTTTCTGAACTCGAGAGTCGCG
>CAIOHW010000077.1 GCA_903858195.1 Oligoflexia bacterium
CCGGCGGCATGCCCTCGGGTGTCGTTGATCTTCTTGAAGTGATCGACATCCACGATCAGCACGCCCGAGTCGAGGCCAAGCGATACGCAGCGGTCGAGTAGCGCGTGCCAGCGCTCAAAAAATGCCTTTCTACGAAGCAGGCCCGAGAGCTCATCGCGCTCGGCTTTCTCGGCAATACCCTCCATGCGTTCGAGCAGGAGCGAGTAGACGGACTCAAGCTCCGAGAGCTCTCCCTTGACCTGATAGAGGAGTTCCTTGAGGGCGAGAATGGAATGGTTGGGGTGGGTGTTCATGACCGGTGGCCTCCGTGGATGCTGACTAGTTCAGCACGCAGGATGCCAACCTCAGCAGGCCTTAAAGCGGGCCCGGAGCCGTGTCAGTGTCGACCCTGACACAGTCCCAATAAACACGGCTCTCCCAAAAAAAACACGGGAGCGGGGACTTTGCCGGTCCGAGCCCGGCTGATCCCCACCCCCGCTTGCGTCTGAAAAAAGCGCCCTCCGGTTGACCGGATTAAGCAGCCTTTTTCTGGATGGACGATGCCGAGTCGTCCATCTCATCGTGTCTGAACTCCTGGGCCGTCATTCGATGACGACGCAGGAGTCTCAGGAAGTTGCTTCGGTCCAGATGCGCCTCGCGCGCGGCAGCCGAAACGTTGCCGCCGTGACGAGCCAGCATCGCGGCGAGGTACTCGCGCTCGAACGAAAGGCTCCAGCGCTTCTTGAGCGAAGTGTAGCTCTCGATCGGATCCTGGAGCGTGAGCACCACCGGATCCTTTTGCGCCGTCGGCTGGACCGTCCCCTGCACGGTGGATGAAGTGGTTGCAACCGTGGCCCCCGCTCCACCGCCACCCTGCACCAGGGTGAGCGGGGTCGGATATGACATGTGCTGCGCCATCTGCGAAGCCGGCTGCACGCCCATGAAAGGGCATACATCCACGGTCTTGCCGGTGTCACGGTCCACCAGCGCCGCACGTTCCACCACGTTCAGAAGTTCTCTGACGTTGCCGGGCCAGCGATAGCCCTGCAGCGCCGCCTGCGACTCGGCCGAAAAGCCCGGAAACTTCTTGCCACGCTTGCCGAACGCGCGTTCGGCGAACTGCTGGGCCATCGGCACGATGTCCTGCGTGCGCTCACGAAGGGCCGGAACCTCGACCACCACACGGCTGACGCGATGGTAAAGATCCTCGCGGAACTTGCCGGTACGAACGCCCTCCTCGAGGCGGGCATGAGTGGCAGCAACCACCCTCACGTCGGTCGTCATGTCGGCCGTCCCGCCCACGCGCCGAAAGGTCTTCTCCTGGATCACGCGCAGGAGCTTGGCCTGGAGCTTGGGCTCCATTTCTGCGATCTCATCCAAGAAGAGCGTTCCGCCACGTGCGATCTCGAAAAGTCCGCGCTTGAGGCTCGTTGCTCCGGTGAATGCGCCCTTTTCATGTCCAAAGAGCTCGCTTTCGAGCAACTGTTCGTTGAAGTTCGCACAGTTTACCGCCACCCAGGGACCACGGCCGCGGCGGGAACCGGCATGCACCATCCGCGCAATGCCTTCCTTGCCGGTGCCGCTCTCACCGAGGATGAGCACCGTGGGCTCCTCGCCCTCGCCGCGCATCGACTCGCGCCTGAGCACCGAGATCCACTCGTTGACCTTGCCCATGGACGGGCTCTTGGAGACGAACCAATAGTCATCCGCCCCCTTGCCCTCGGTCCGCTCCACCCGGGCTTCGAGGGCGGCAACGCGATCGGCACGCTCGGTCTCGAGGCGGTACTCGTTGATGCAGCGCTTGACTGCATGGGTGAACTCTTCGAGGTCAAACGGCTTCTCAAGGTAGTCGCTTCCACCGCGCTTGAGGGCCTGGATTGCGACTTCCTTCTCGCCATGTCCGGTGATCAGGACGACCTTGCACCGTTCATCTCGCGAGCGAACCCAATCCATGAGCGAAAATCCGTCGCGCCCGGGCATCTTGAGGTCGGTGACCAGCACCGAGATCGGCGCTCCACCCTGGGCAGTGGCCTGATTGAAGACCGACTCGGCCTCCTGTGCGTTCCCGGCGGAGAAAACCTCCACCCCTTCACGCTCCAGGCGCCCCTTGAGGAGCTTCCGAATCGTTTCTTCATCATCCACAATCATCACGCGTGGTTTCATTCGCTGTTCTTCCTTCCTTTGGTGTTAAAAAAAACTAAGCCAACTCCCTGTAATCCGTCGGAATCCGGATGCGGAACACCGCCCCCTTGCCCAACTCGCTTTCCACGACGATGGTGGCGTGGATCTTGGACAGGATTCCGTAGCTGAGGCTGAGCCCCAACCCCATCCCCTGTCCGACCTCCTTCGTCGTGAAAAACGGATTGAACGCCTTGGCCTTGGTCCGTTCATCCATCCCGATTCCGTCGTCCTTGAAAATCACTTCGACCAACTTCCCCGAGACTCTGGTGTGCACCTCGATGGCTCCACTCCCGCGCGAGGTCGCCTCGATGGCGTCGCGCGCATTGCTGGCGAGGTTCATGAAAACTTGCTCCAGCTGCACGGGATTCGCGTAGACGGGCGGCAGCTGGTCGCAGAAAAAGCGCCTGACCTCGATGCCCCTCGATTGCAGCTGCACGCCGATCAGCGTGAGCGCATCGTCGATCACATGGTGCAGGTCGACGAAGTCATGGCCCTCGGTGCTCTTGCGCGTGAAAGTGCGCAGATAGCGGATGATCGAAGTCATCTTGTCCACGCCCTTGACCATCTCGCCCAGGTGCGAGCGGATCTCGGCCTGCCGCGGATCCTTCGGCTCCGAGCCGGCTGAACTGAAAAAGATCGCCTGCAACTCCTGCCCGTAGCCCCGGATCGCCTGAAGCGGCTGGTTGAGCTCGTGCGCGATGCCCGCCGTCAGCTCGCCGAGAGCCGCCATCTTGCCCGCCTGCACGAGGGTCTCCTGCATGGCCTTGAGTTCGGCGTTGTTGCGCTCCATGGCGACATAAGCATTGCGAAGCTCGGCATGCTTGGTGATGAGCTCGCGCTCCATCTGCTTTTTGGCTGTCACGTCCCTGAGGAGCACGACTTTGTAGTGCTCGTCGGTCTCTCGCACGGAGAGATCCACGAGCCTCACATAGCCGTCCTTGCGAAGTACGGCGACATCTTCGTAGGTTCCGGGCGCTTCAAGCATCTCGCGTGCAAATCCCCTCGAGCGCTCGGGCAGATGCAGCTCGGGCCTGGAGAGCGGAGAAAGCAGGTCAACGAGGTGACCTTCGAGCTCGCCCTTCACGAAGCCCGTCAGGTCCTCGAGGGCGTGGTTGGCAGCATCGATGCGCTCGCCTGACACCGTGAAGATCGCATCCGAAGCTTGTTCAAACACGACCTCGAACTTGCGCGCCGATGCGGGAGTCGCGGCCGGATGCCGCAGGAGCTTAGCGGTATGCATTCAAGAATGACCCCGCTTTCTCCATATTCTCGACGAGCTGCTGCTCGACTTCAGGAATTTCAGACTCCTTGAGCCCCGTGTTGGCCAGCATGTCGGGCGTGATTCGCCCGTCGGAACAGTCGCCCGACTTTCCGATCTGGTTCTTGACCACAATCTGGTTGGCAAGCCTCACGATGTGGATCACGGGCTTTGCCGAAGCGAGGATCGTGTCCATTCGCGTGACATCCTGATGGTGGTGCCGGACAGCAAGCCGGATCACCTGCGGAAGTCCCCACTTGGTGGCGATCACTTCGCCCAGATACGAATGCCCGGGCAGGTCCCACTCTTTTTCGACTTCACTAAATGAGCAGCGACGCTCCTTGGCCGTCTTGACGATGGCCTGCAGGCGCTCGGGATCGATCTCATGCAGGACGAGCTTGCCGATGTCGTGCAGGAGACCACAGGTAAAGGCCTCCTCGGGCTTGGCTTGCTTGAGCCTCTTGGCGAGGATCTCGGAACAAACCCCGGTGGCAAGCGCGTGCTTCCAAAAGTCGAGCATCGAGAGCTCATCGCCCCCGAGCTTGGTGAACATTGAAAATACCGACAGGCTCAGCACGAGCTGGGCGATGGTGTTGAATCCGAGAAACGCGAGCGCGCGTTGCACATCGCTCACCCCGCCTGGGATGGCGTAGTAGCTTGAGTTGGCGAGCCGGAGCACCTTGGCCGTCAACACCTGGTCCTTTTTCAGGACCTGAGCGATGTCAGCGCTCGAAGAGTTCGGATCATTGATCAGCTCGTTCACCCTCACTGCCACGAGCGGCAGCGTGGGGATGTCTTTGAGCTTGGACAATAAGTCCGTGTACTCGGCGTTTGTTTTCGTCCCCATTCCGGCTACGGCTCCCATCTGGAGTCGTATCGGACACATGAGTCCAACCATTAACACCCATTGGACGGGAGTTTGGGCCGGTCTGCAGGAAATCAGGTAAGCTCCCGAAATCCTGACTTTTTTAGTCTGATGAAAAAAGGGCTAGAGAATCAAACTCTTAACCGATTTGGTTCAGAGTGAGGGACGAGGAGCCGGGCTCGGAACTGGGCTGGGAACCGCGATCACGGCCGGGGCGCCCTTGCCGGTCCGCACCCACTGGATGGCCACGCCCTGAACCAGCACATCGCCCTCCTCACCGTCATCCGTGCACTCGGGCCGGTCAAAGGTCTCGCGCCTGCCATCAGCCAGATAAACCACGCTGTGCACGTCGGCCACTCCATCGGCTCCGTTTGCCTTGGCAAGCCTGAGCAACTCGCGCACGGCCTCTGCAAATGCCTTTCGGCAATACGCCTGCTCAAGAGCCTCGGTCATCCCCACATTCAGGGTGGGATACTCCCGGGTCGTGCGCACGATCCCCAGGGTCTTATGCTTGTAAGGAGGCGCCCCGAAGAACACGCCCTTCGGGAGCAGGGGGCCATCCACCACGGGCGGCTCCATCGACTTCGAGCCTGTCGAAGCGCAGGCCGCAAGCAGCGGCAGCATCAGGCCCATGAAGCATTTCATCGGGCGCATGGCCACCATGGGCTCCATTAAGGCTCGATGTACTCGTAGCGATCGCCCTTGTAGTTGCGCAGGATCCACTTCTTGCCCTCGCGCCCCTGGATGTAGTTCGGAAAGATCGGGATCTTTCCTCCGCCGCCGGGTCCGTCGATCACGTACTGAGGTACGGCCATGCCCGAGGTCCAGCCGCGAAGCGCCTGGATGATCTCGATTCCCTTTTCAACGGGAGTGCGGAAGTGGCTGATGCCCTGGGCCATGTCGCACTGGAAGATGTAGTACGGACGAACGCGCATCATGAGGAGCTTGTGGTTGAGCTCCTTGACGATCTTGGGGTCGTCGTTGACTCCCTTGAGCAGCACCATCTGGTTGTGGATCACGCAGCCCGCATCCGCGAGCTTCGCGCAGGCATCAAACGCTTCCTGCGTGCACTCCTTGGGATGGTTGAAGTGCGTGTGCACGAACACCGGATGGTACTTGCGAAGCATCTGCGCGAACGAGTCGGTGATGCGCTGGGGCAGCGTGACGAGATTGCGGGTGCCCAGGCGAAACACTTCGATGTGATCCATCGCACGCAGGCGCGAAAGAATGTACTCGAGGCGCTCATCCGAATTCGAGAGCGGATCGCCACCCGAAATCACGACGTCGCGGATCTCCTTGTGGGCTTCGATGTAGGCCAGACCCTCTTCGAGCTGCCGGGTCTGGGCTGCCGACGAAGGATCCGACACCTTGCGCTTGCGAGTGCAATGGCGGCAGTAAACCGGACAATTGTGCGTGGTGTAGAACAGCACGCGGTCCGGGTAGCGGTGCGTGATGCCGGGAACGGGCATGTCCTTTTCTTCGCCGAGCGGATCTTCCAGGTCGATGGGCGCGACGAAAAGCTCGCCCTTCTTGGGGACCGACTGCAGCCGGATCGGGCAGTTCGGGTCATCCTTGTCCATGAGTGACGCGTAATAGGGCGTGATGCCCATGTTGAACATCTCATGCGACTGGGCAAACGCATCGCGCTCTTCCTGGGTGACGTTCAGCACCTTCTCGAGCACATCCATCGACTTGATGCGCTTTTGCTGCTGCCAGACCCAGTTGTTCCAGTCCTTCTCGGGCGTGTCGGCCCAGATGGCGGGACGCGCCGGAGACTTGAAGCGATCGCGGACGGTGTTCTTGGTCACGATTTCGTATGCCATGGCCCCGAAAACTGCCAGAGTCCCGCAGCCTTGTAAACCCCGGCGGCGCGGTCTATTCTCCCGGGCATGCTTTCACAAATTTTCCTCGGAATGTCGCTTCTGGGCGCCGAGTGGGTCCTCTACCTGCTCGTGATCCTGTCAGTCCTCTCGGTTTCGCTCATGATCGAGCGGGTGCGCTATTACCGGGCGGCTTCCCGGGGCCTGGGAGACTTCAGGGCCGAAACCCGCACCCTGGTGAGCGCCGGCCGCTGGGAGGAAGCTTTTGTCAAAGCCCAGACCCGCCTCAAGCAGATCGAATCGGCCTCCGGAGCCCGGGACCTCGAGACCGAGATGGTGGCCGACCTCATGGCTCTCAAGAGGGACGCCTCGCAGGCCTCCAGACTTCGTCCCGAGCTTTTAAACGAAACCGCCCAGGATGCCGTCATCCGGGCCAAATCCGAGTGGGAGCGGGCGCTGCCCCTTCTGGCCACCATCGGCTCGAATGCCCCGTTTGTAGGCCTCTTTGGAAC
>CAIOHW010000078.1 GCA_903858195.1 Oligoflexia bacterium
CCCGAGTACGCGACCGGCACCTTTGAAATGGCCAAGCTCATCGCAGCCACCCCCGCACTCAAGGTCGTGGGCGGCGGAGACACGGTGTCTGCGATTCAGGCCTCGGGTGAATCCGCGCGCTTTGACCATCTGAGCACGGGAGGCGGTGCGGTGCTGGAGTACCTCGAGGGCAAGGGCCTTCCGGGCATCGAGATCCTCAAGATCTCGCAGCGCCAGAAGCAGCTGCTCACCCAAAGCTTCCAGGAATAGGTCGATCGATGCCAAAACTCGTGAAACCGCGAGGAGTGCTCGTGGCCGGCAACTGGAAGATGAACCACGGGCCCAAGGCCGCCCATGCGTTTCTTTCGGAGCTGGCCCAAGCACTGGCAAGCACCCATTCAGCCAAGCCGCCTGCAGGCCTTCGTGCGGCAGTGCTGACTCCAGCCGTGACCCTTTCCGCCGCCCTCCAGGCCGTGCAGGAGCATCCGACGCTTCAGGGCTGGCTTCAGGTCGGGGCGCAGAATGCGCACCACGAGCCCTCGGGAGCCTATACGGGCGAGCTTTCAGGCCCCCTTCTTCGAGAGATCGGCATCGGGCTTGCGCTCGTGGGCCATTCCGAGCGCCGCCAGCTCTTTGGTGAGACCGACGAAACGGCAGGCCAAAGACTTTCTTCACTGCTACATCAGGGATTTCAGGTGATCTTTTGCGTGGGCGAGACCCTGGGCCAGAGGCAGGCCAAAGCGACCGCAAAGACGGTGCTGGGCCAGCTCGAATGGGCACACCGCGTGGCGGCTGCGCGCCGCGAGCCCTGGGACGCCTCTAGACTCATCATTGCCTACGAGCCCGTCTGGGCCATCGGCACAGGGCTTACAGCCACCCCCGGACAGGCCCAGGAGGTCCACGCCCTGATCCGTGGCTGGCTTGAGGGCAAGGGCCTAGGCCAAACCCCGGTTTTGTACGGGGGAAGTGTCACTCCCGAGAACTTCGCGGGCCTGCTCGAATGCCCGGATGTGGATGGGGGCCTCGTGGGCGGAGCCAGCCTCAAGTCCGCGAGTTTTTTGAAGTTGATCGAAACAGGTGCCCAAGCTATCTAAGGCCCACCTATGCAGACCCTGCTGAACGTCGTCCATATCACCACCTGCGTCCTGCTCATTCTGGTCGTCCTGATCCAGTCCGGAAAGGGCGCCGAAATCAGCGCAAGCTTTGGCGGTTCAAGCCAGACGGTGTTCGGGAGCTCGGGTGGCGCAAACTTCTTTACGCGCCTAACGACCATCCTTGCAGGCATCTTCATGCTCACTTCGGTGACGCTCACCATGATCGCCAACCGCCAGAAGAAGAGCATTTTCGAAGGCCAGCCCGTGTCCGCTCCGGCCGAGACCGCTGCCCCGGCGCAGCCGACCGAAGCCAAGCCTGAGGCCAAGGCCGAGGCACCGGCCCAAAGCCCCGCCCAAGCCAAGTAGTCCTTCCTTCAAAACGAGACTGGCCGATCCTCGAGGACGTTCAGGGTTGCTACCTGCCCCTCGTCGTTTAGGCCCCATAGCCAGCCATTGCCCTCGCTGACATACACGTGGCGAGACGATGCCCCGAGCGCAAGCTCGGGCACGGGATCACCCGCACCGGGCTCGACCCAGCTCAAATCCGAATCCACTACCGTACCCGAAGACACTTGCGTGCCGTTTCCGTGCTCACCCGAAGTGTTCGAGCCCCAGCAGCTCACCTGCTCACGGGCAGGAGAGGCGCCTGAGTCGAGCCGGATCACGCAGGTGGATCCATAGCCCGAGCGGATCTGGCGGATGTTTGAAACTCCGAGCACGGCCACCGGGTAGTACGAGTTCATGTTGGTCTGGTCGCCGAGTTGCTCCTCGAGATTGCGACCCCAGCATTTGGCCGAGCCATCAGCCATGCGCCCGCAGCTGAACTGGTAGCCCAACGTGACCTCACGAAAACCCACCGCAGTGTCGGGCGATTCGGCCGACTCCATGACCAGCGCGGGGCTGGTCCGAAGCGTGCTCGTCCCATCGCCAAGCCCCCCGGTGAGGTTGTAGCCCCAGCAGGCCACTTCGGTCGAAGCGATGAGCGCACACGTGTGCCGCACGCCTGCGCGGGCATAGATCACGTTGATGAGTGAAACGGCGATCGGCCTCCCCGACTGGGGGAGGACAGCGGCGCTCTGCCCCACTCCGAGCTGTCCGTACTGGTTTGAGCCCCAGCACAAGACGCCGCCCGTATAGAGCGTGGCGCAGGTGTGCTGGGCTCCCGCACTGATATCGCGGACGTTTTTAAGGGCAGTGGGCCCGGACGCACCCAGCACGGGTGCGGGAGTGCTCACCGAGGCCGATACGGTCTGGGCGTTACCCAGCCTGCCACCGGCCTGCGCGCCCCAGCAGCGCACCGTGGTGTCTGAAAGCAATGCGCAGGTGTGGCTGTCTCCGGCCGTCAAGCTGACGGCGTTGGTGATGCCGCTCACTTCGGTGGGAGTGATTGTAGACGTCCCCACCGCAACGCCGCCACCCAGCTGGCCGAAAGCGTTTGAACCCCAGCATTCCACCCGGCCACCCTGATCCTTGCGGATCCGGCAGCTGTGCTTGCCGCCCACTGCAATCAGGCTGAAGTTGTCCGAAAACCCCAGAAACGGGACAACGCGCACCGTGTTCGATGCCGCTGATGCCCCCGCTGCATTCACGGCCTTGACTGAATAGTCGTAGGCCACTCCGGCAGAAAGTCCGAGCTCGGTATGGATCACGGTTGGATGGGGAAGCTCGCCCACCTTCACGCCGTCACGGTAAATTTCGTAGTGGACTGTCCCGGGGCTTGTGACTGCAGTCCACGTGACCTGCGCTCCTCCGGCTATGTCATCGCCAGCCGAGAGTACGGGAGCAGCCGGAATCCCCATGGGCGTGATCGTCACCACGCCGGAGGCGACCGACTCCACCCCGATGGCCACCGTCACGACTCTGTACTCAACCGGATCCATCGGTGTGAGGCCTGAGTCACTCCACTGGGTGCTTCCGGCGGCAACGAGCGAGCCCACGGCACTGAACTCCGCCTCGCCCGAAAGCCTGCGCTCCACGCGAAATCCAGATTCATAGGCGCAGTTGTCGCTCCAGTTGAGACGGATGGAAGTGTCCGAGAGCGCGACTGCGCCAAGTCCGGCAGGAGCCGTCGGCACAGGGTCACGAGATTCAAGAAAGAAGCTCACCCCTGCCGATCCCGCGAAGTTGGTGGCGCTCAGGGTGTACTGCTGGAGGGCGCGCGACTCGGTGGGTACTCCGGTGATGCGACAGGCCGAGATCTCCGGAGCAGAAACCACCGAGAGCCCGGCCGGTAGCGAAGGCTCCACATCACAAGAATGAATCGGCCCCTCGGCCTCAAGCGGGGCAAAGACCAGTGGAGGATCCAGGGCAAGGCCCCGCTCGACTGAAGTGAGCGGAGCAGACACCTGTGGCTGGGGCAGTGCCTCGGGAGTATCGCTGACGGTGGCGCTCGAAGGCCCCAGTCCCCGCGAATGCTCGGCGCGAACGCGGTACTCGACTTCAATTCCGTTTAAAAGTCCGGAGTCGGTGTAGCTTGCGGTTGAGAGGTTGGATGCAGCGACCGTCCAGCTGCCTGAGCCCGCCGGAATACGTCGCTCCACCACGAAGTTCAGCGTCTCCAGGCTTCCGGCAGGCTGCACGGGAGCCTGCCAGCTCAGTGCGATCGAGGCATTGCCCGCCGAGGCGTCAAGCGCCGTGGGTGCCCCCGGAAGGGGTTCAAGCACCGCAATCGAGATCACGCTTTCGCTCGTTCCGCCGCTATTGCTTGAAGTCAACGTGTAGCTTTGCTGCAAGGCGGCTCCGGTTGGAGTTCCCGAGACCACGCCGGTCAAAGGATCGATCGAAAGCCCGGCCGGGAGAGCGGGATCAATCGAATACGAGACGGCAATCCCGCCGCCTGATTCAAATTGGGGCAGCCCCGAATCAAAAGCCGCAAGCCGATCGAGCGCGAACGCGGGGCCCGGACTCGACGCTCCCGGATATGAAAACTCAAGCGGTGCCAGATCGATCACTTCGAGCAAGACTCCAGCCTCGGCCATGAACTCGCCATCACCCCGAAAGGTCACGGTGTAGGCCTGCTCCTCGGATGGCTGAAGCGCGATGCCGGAGATCAAGCCCGTGCCCGGATCGATGACCAGTCCGAGCGGCAACTCAGGTTGGACCGAGAATTCGACGGTCAGAAATTTTTCGCGACCCTCGAGATCCGGCACCCACGGAGTGGACGGCAGGCCCACCGTGTAAGAGCGACTGGCACTGGGGTATTCAAGTGCGACCGGGAGTCCGGCAAGGTAGCGCTTGAGTCGCACTTCATGAAGCTCGGAGCTGCTCAGCATCGAACCCGGAGTGCAGGCCGAGGCAGCCACAAGCGCCACCGCGCCAAGCCATGCCCGAAACAGGGCCGATCCAGCCTGAAAATACGTTCCGCTCACCTTGTTATTAGTGTGCCACTCGAGGGTGTTCACGGAATAGATGGGTCAGCAAGGACGCATCCCCGAAGTCACAGAAGAATTCGCCCCTGCCTTAGGGGTTTTCTTCGGGAACCTCGACGGGCGAAAGACTCCCGTCTTGTACGGAAAAAACCTTCACATCGCGAACAAAGACTCCATTTTTCACGGCGACAATTCCGGTCGCACCGTCGATTCCCGGAGTATTGAAAAGCCGCTGCCGGAGCACCTCGCGGGAGGTGGATCCATCCATGCGCGCAATCGCATCGCCCAGAACTCCGGCAAGATCAAATGCCACCGCCTCAATCGAGCTTGGATCGCCGAGTCCCAGCTTTCTGAACTGCTCGACGAAGTTGCGTGCGGTAGCACCCTGCAACTCGGTGGCTGAAAACGCATCAGGAAACCAGAGCGTTTTCGCTCCCCCTTCCTTCGGCATCAGCTTGAGCAGTGCGGGAAGATTCCAGATCGACAGGCCAATGAAATCCATTTGCTCGATGTCACGGTAGGTGAATGTAGGCAGCACCTGCCCGGCGGTACGGAGACCGTCGGGAATGAAAACGGCATCAAATTCCACGACGGGAGGCAGATTGAAGTACTTTTCTGTGCTCCTGCTCCGTCTCCGGATCCTGAGCTGGGCGCGCTGCGCAGCCATGGCCCTTGCCTCACGCACGCGAGCCGACCCGTAGCCGAGCCCTGAGAGCGCGTCCACTTCAGGCCGGAAGTCAGTCTTGCCGGCAGGGTAACTTGAAACGGCCCTGACCTCGCCCCCTTCTCGCTCGACCGCAGCCCAGAAAATCTCTGCTGCAGATTCGCCCAGCGCGTCCCTGGGGTAGAGGATGGCAAATCTGCGCTTACTCTGGGCATGCACTGCAAAGCGGACCATCCTCTCGATCTCGGCCCTGAGGGTCAGGCCTGCCTCGAATACATAATCGGCGCGTGGAGGAGTGCCCTTGGCAAGTGATAACATCGGAACTCCAAATTCCTGCGCCCGTCGGGTCGCCATCTCCAGCCCCCTGGAGTTCATGGGACCAATGATCGCCATCACATGGTGTTCGCGGAGAAGCTGATCCAACGCCGAAACGAGCTGTTCGGGTGTTTCGCCACTATCCACCGGAACGAGGATCACCTTTGTGTTCAGACGCGGCGAAGTCTTGATCCCCATGCGTATGGCCTGAAGGATCCTTCGGGCCGACATTGCGAGCTTGCCTTTTTCCGGGAGCAGCACGCCGATTCGCATGCCGTCGCTGGGCAGCTCAGCTCCGCGGGTCTTCAAGAAATCCATGGCATCCCGGTACATGGAGCTCATCGGAAATCGGGACACGAGGTTTCTCAACCACTGCTGCGCGCCCGGGACGTTGCCATCCTTGAACTCCCGGAGTGCCAGAGAGTACATGAGGCGGTCGGCAAGAACCGTGTCGACGAACTCGGCCATAAGATCTCTGATCTCGCCCGGACGATCGAGTCCGGCCAGGGCATCGTCAACGATGGGCCCGAGCAGCCGGGCGGCCCCGGGAGCCTCGCGTGCCAGCGAGAGCGCATCAGCGGCGGCATCCCGAAAACGCCCCAGCATGAGCTTGAGGCGTGCCAACAAGATGCGGTGCTCGATTCGCCTCTGCTCGCTCAGCAGTACCGGCCTCACCCGCAACGCAAGGGCATAGGCCTCCTTGAGATCGCCCATCCTGAGCTTCAATACGGCCTGCTCATGCAGGATGTCGTCGTTCGGCCCGAGCTCCAGTGCGATCTCGAGGCTATCCAGCGCCTCGCTGTTGCGGCCCAGCCCTGAAAGCGCCACCGCCTTGAGTTGCAACACTCTGGCCCTTCGTCGTGCATCGGTAACCTCATGCAGGTGGGCGCCGACCCATTTGAGCGTCGTTTCGTAGGCACCTGCGGCACAGAAGCCCTCGAGCTGGACGAGAAGAGCCTGCTCCTCCTCGGGCCGGG
>CAIOHW010000079.1 GCA_903858195.1 Oligoflexia bacterium
CGATTGTGGCTGACACTCGCACGATTTCGACCCCAAGAAACAGGAGTGCGATGCGCTTGAGGCTTGCCATGTCACGAGGGATCACGGCCTCGTCGATCGCCAGGCCAAAAAGGCGCGGCTCAAAAAGAGCTGCAGCCGTGGCCACCAGAATCAGCAGCACGCCAGACCAGAAAAGACTGCGGTGCCTGCGCAGGTAGCGCATGAGCCTTCGAAGCTCCCGAAGCGAGGAGGCGGACGCCGCCTCTTCTGAGGCAAATTCCCAATCAGGCGTTGAGCTGTGGTTCGCCGGCTTTGCCATGGCTTGCCAACTCCTCCTCGATCTTTTGCTGTTCGTAGAATGCCCGGTAGATGCCGCTTTTTTCTGTCACGAGCGCCCGGTGCGTCCCTTGCTGAACGATCCTCCCCCGCTCGAGCACCACGATCCAATCGGCATCCTGAACCGTCGAGATGCGATGCCCGGCGATGAGTTCGGTTGCCCGAGGCGTTCGCGCCCGGAGCGAAGCCAGAAGCTTCGCTTCAGTGCGAGTATCGACTGCCGAAAGGGCGTCATCCAGAATCAGGATCCGAGGCTCGCGCGCCAGCGCCCGCCCGATCGTGAGCCGCTGCTTCTGGCCTCCAGAGAGGTTCACTCCCCTCTCACCGAGCCGGGTGCTCCAGCCCTGGGGCAGCCGCTTCACATCACCTGTCATGGCCACTTCATCCATGAGCCGGTCGCGCGATCCGGACTCCAGGGGTTCTACCAAACCCCATGAAAGGTTCTGTTCCACCGACTCAGAGAACAGAAAAAGCTCCTGCCCCACGTGCCCGATCCCTGCGCGCAGGGAATCCGGGTCCCAGTCATTGACGTCCACCCCGTCCACAAACACGGTCCCTCGGGGCGGAGCATACAGACCTGGCACAAGCGACAGGAGCGTGCTCTTGCCCGACCCGATCGGGCCCACAAAAGCGACGCGTGAACCCGGCTCGATCACGAGCGAGAAATCTCGAAGGACGAAGTCCGAGTCTTCCGAAGCTTGCGAATCTGGCGAGTAGCGAAACGAAAGATTCCGAAACTCGATTTTTCCGATGACCGGACCTCGGTGAGCTCCAGCGGTCTGCTGCGCGGGCTTCTCGGCCAGAACTGAATCGATCCGAGCTGCACTGGCTACGGCCCTCTGCAGGTAGCTGATGGCCATGCCGACTGCGGCCATCGGCCAGACCATCTTTTGAATGTATCGCTGGAAGGCGACAAATGTCCCGAGGGTCTCGCCCCCGGCAATCACGCGCCCGCCGCCGACCCAGAGCAGGATCACAAGCCCGATGCTCATCGTGAAATCAAGCGTAGGGCCAAAGGAGTGCTGTGCGCGCGCCATGGCCATGTTGAGACCCACATAGCGCTCGCCCTCGCGCTTGAATCGCTCCATCTGAGCGGGCTCGGCGGCAAACGCTTTGAGAACACGGATCCCCGTGAGCGTCTCCTGCGCCAACGCCGAGAGCCTGCTGAAGCTCTCTTGCACCTTTTCGAAGCGGGAGTAGAGGGCCTTCTCGTTCCGCATCACCAGCCAGGGAATGATCGGAAGCGGAAGGAACGCAAGCAGCGTGAGTCCCGGTGACAAAAGCAACATCGCCACGGGAACGGTGATGAAATAAAAAAGAGCGTCTGCAGCGACGAGGAGTCCTGGACCGAGCGCCATGCGGATTGCCTCGGTGTCATTCGTGGAGAGTGACATGAGGTCGCCCAGTGGCCTGCGATCGAAGAATCGGGCCGGAAGGCGGAAAAGATGTGCGCTAAATCGGTCACGGAGGTCGCGTCCCGCAAACAGGCTCGAGCGAATGAGCAGGATGCGCCAACCATATCGACAAAAAGACTGAAGGATTGCGACAGCAAGGAATGCCCCTGCAATCCAGTCGAGATCTGAGCGGGGACGATCTCCAGTCACCACATCGACGGCAAGCTTGAGCAGTACTGGAGGCAGCACCTCGAGTGCATCCACCGCGACCAGCGTGCCAAGCCCCCCTAGCACCGAAAGTCGGTACTTCCAGATCACCGACCGCAGGAGACGGCTGCGCTCCCAGTACGACGCTTTCATTCGAAGAGCCTTTTGCGAAGCTCCTTGAAGTCATCCGGGATCGGGCTCTCGATGCGCATCTTCGCCCCGGTCAACGGATGCGGGAACTCGATCGCGGCTGCATGGAGCATGAGGCGGGTGCCGCCTTTTCCGCCGTAGGCCGAATCCCCAAGGATCGGAAGCCCGAGCTCCGAAAGATGCACGCGAATCTGGTGGGTGCGCCCGGTTTTTGGCCAGCAGCGCATCTCCCAAGTCCCACCGGACACCTTCGAGGCCACCTCGAAATCCGTGTGGGCGGAATCGCCTCCCGAACGCGCGCTGCCAAACCGCGAAATCTTGCCCGGAAGGCGCTTCAGGAAGTTTCGAACCTCAAAACGCGAACCCACCTCAAGATCGGCATGCCCTGAGCAAAGAGCCCGGTACTCCTTGCGTGCGAGGTGCTTGGCAAAGAGATCCGAGACGCCAGGATTGGCCTCCTTGCTTCGAGTAAAGAGCACCACCCCTGAAGTATCGCGATCGAGCCTGTGATGAAGCCCGACGTAGGCATTGGGGTCACGATCCCGCTCCCGGACAAACTTCTGGAGCGCGGCGTACAGATTTAATCTCGCCTCGTCGATCGTGGGCTGGGTGGGAAGTCCCGCAGGCTTGTTGACTGCGATCAGCCACTGGTCTTCGAAGAGGATCGAGGACGAATCCATCTTCCAGCCCTCACGAAACTGCTCTGAACGAGCCGCCCCCGTCTCGAGCCTGCTAAAGTCGACATGGGCCGAGATCTCGGCTCCAACAATGACGGGCTTGGAGGCAATCCGCACACGACGCCCGTTCAAATACACCGCCCCGGCAACAATGAGTTTCCTTGCCTGCGCCTTCGAGAGTGCCGCCTTCTTCGAGGAGAGCAGCACGACCAGCGCGTCATCCAGGCGCTTGCCCGCAAGCTCGGGAGGAATTTTGAATTTCAGGCGCTGGAGGCTCATCCACCGGCTTCCTCAGGATCCAAATAACACTGTTCGCGCCTGCGCGGGTGTGGCCACTTCGCGGCCCATCCCTCGGGCAATCTCGGCAACACGCCCCACAAGCTGTGCATTGCTCGAGGCCGGTACTCCCTTGCTGAAGTAGATGTTGTCTTCGAAACCCACACGCACGTGCCCTCCCATCAGGATCGATTGCACGGCAAGCGGGAGCTGGTAGCGACCGATTCCCGCCACTCCCCAGTCAGGCATGGCGATCCCGGCCTGGCTTGAGAGTGCAGAAAGCCTCTGCACGAGAAACACGAGATTCCCGGGCTCACCCGACATTCCTCCCGGAACTCCAAGGACGAACTGGACATGAAGCGGCGCCTGAAGCACCCCCTGCTTGAAGAGGCGAAAGGCGCTCTCGAGCATCCCCACTTCGTAGATCTCAAGCTCCGGAACCACTCCCTGCTCGCGCATCTTGCCTGCAAGGCCGACGATGTCCTTGGGGTGGTTGTAAAAAATGTCTTCGCCAAAGTTCATGGTGCCGAGGTTCAAGGACGCCATCTCGGGCTTAAGCGAAAGCGGGAGGGCACGGTTCTCGATCGACTCACCCACCGCTCCGCCAGTCGAGATCTGGATGATCGCCCCGGGGGCTTCACGGCGAATCGCGGTGATCGCTTCACTAAAACGCTCCGGGCGCTGCGAGGGCCTTCCGTCGTCTTCGCGCACATGCAGGTGGATGACCGAAGCTCCGGCCTCCAGGCACTCGCGCGAGGCACGCGCCTGTTCAGATGGGGTGATGGGGAGGGCCGGCTGCCTTTCCCGGGTCGTTTCGGCTCCAGTGATGGCACAGGTGATGATGAGGGGTTTCATGATGGCTCCCGCTATGGCTGGTTCCCGATCTTGAGCGGTTGGGCCGCATTCAAGACGCGATGCAACCGGTTGAGCACCTCCCAGCGGATCAGATCATCGCTCGACTTCTCAGCCCAGCTCCGATGGAACGACCGGTCCGTGTCGTTTCTAAGCCTGAGCCCGAAATCCACCTTGAGGGCGGCACTCTGGGTTGCATACTCGGCGTACCACGACCAGAGCCTCTCGGGCGACTCTTCCCTGAGCCGGGCCATGTGCTTGAGCGCCCAGTCGCCGAGGACCCGCTTGAGGGTGTAGATCGAAGCGCCATTAAAGCGGGCCGCAAGGCTTGTGGCGAGCATCTCGGGCGAGGGCCGTGCAGGACGCCCTGCACCGGGCCCGGGCCGATCGGCAAGCGGAGCAAACTCCATCTTACCGGGCTTCCCGAGCGCCTGGCTTCCATCCTCAGGCGCCCCTTCGTCGAGCGGATCCATCGTCGCAAGCGGACGCGCGTCCCGCGGGGTGAATTCAGGCATTTCGGGCATCTCGACCAGCAGGCGAGCCAGCTGCAAGGCGAAGGCTCCGAGCGCCGCCGGGCTTGCCGTGCTTCGGGAGTCGGATTCAAACCTGCGCTGCACCTGAGAATGGGTGAAGGCGTTGTAGACCCCCTCGAACGAAGCCCCCTGGTTGATGGAGTTGAGCCAGCTTCCGAACTCCGTGGGACTTGGAGGATCAACGACCCAGACCACACGGTAGATCTCCTGCAGGATCTCCGAGTTGCGACGCTCGAGGGTCAGCTCGCCTGTCGGATCCGACGGAGCGGGCCTTGAACCAAAATTTGCGGTCATCCAGCCGGAAAATCTCTGGCACGAGGCAAGGCTTGCGATCACGACGAGAAGCACGATGCGCATGGTTTTCCCCTGAAACTGAAGTGTGTCCCCGATCCGTGCCATCATGCAAGCGGCGTCCGGCCTGCTTGGATCTACAGGCATGTCACTTGGGACATTCCCCGGATTCGATCCGCGACAGCAGATAGGTTCAGGAGTAGAATTTTGGGACTATGAAATCAAAGACAACCTTCCGGGGTACGATTGTCCTTCTAGGCGGCATGCTGGCGTCAGAGGTGGCATTTCCCTGCAGCTCCACTCCCCTTCTAAACGCCGGTCAGGCATCTGCCCCGGGCAACATGTCCATCGGGGGCCGTTTGATTGCGGCACTGGAGCCTGGAGCGAACAATCGCATCTCGGTGGGCCAGGTCTCTACGACTGGAGCCCTGCAATCCTACACCAACGTTCTGGCTGTCAACGGAACCGTCTCCCTTCTTGCGGAGCTCCAACCCAAGATCAGTCCGCAAGGCTGGCTTGCCTATGTGGCAAACGAGAACAATCTGAGCCAGCTGTATGTCTGCAAGGTCACCACCGGTCAGGGACAGGTCTCGGCCCAGGCTTGCTCCAGCTCGCGCCAGATGGTCTTCGCACAGGGCTCGGGCCTCACTTCGATGATGTGGAGTCCCGACGGCGGAACCCTGTTCTTCGTCTCGAGGCTGGCTTCCCCCGACGATGCTCCTTCGGTCCGATACCCCGCGATCCAGTACCTGCGCCTCTGGAGGCCCGGAACGCTCGCGAGCATCCCGGTCAGGACGATCGAACGGATCAACACGCTTGAGTCGAATCCCCGTCCTGGAAGGATCACCAACGTCGACTTCATGGGGGGAGTATCACTCTGGTTCAATAACGGTTCCCAGAACATCAGCATCGGCAACAACTACCCCTCCCATTATGTCTACCAGTACGTGGGAGTGGACCTGTCGCTTCCGAACAGCAATCCACCGGCATATCTGCGAGCCAAGACCCTCTTCGAAGTTCGCGAACTCAACTTGGACGATGTCGCCGCCCTGTCTCAATTCATGCTGATACCCGGTCGGTCCTCAGAGCTGGGTTCGATCCTCCTGTTCTCCTCGACTGCGGGAAGCCCCAATCGCTGGCAGGCGTCGTATTCGGTGAGTGAGAATGAGGGTCCGCTGCAAAACCTTCCGATCGCCGCCGGGCCTGCCGAAACCCAGTGGAAATCCACCCACTTCATCACTCAGGGATCGCTCGAGGACCGAGTGGTACAGGTTTCGAGAATTGCGACTTCGGGCACGACGCTGGAGAGCACGAGACTCGACGTTTACGGACCAGACACTTCCAGCAGCACCCCAGGACTGGCGCTGTACACCTCGAGCCTCCTGCCGGGCACTCGCTTTGTCGCGGGATCCGGAGGACGCTTCATCACTTATAATCTGGTCACCGGAAACTGGTCCTGGCACGACTGCGAAGTGAACACCCAGGCCGCGATGGCAGCCACAGTGCCGATGGCAGCGCCCGCGGCCCCCAAAGACCCCAAAGCCGATCCGGAGAATCCGTGACTCCAAGCCTTCCGGCTTCATCGCTGTACCTCGGCATGCTCCTGCTCTGCGCTACATCAGGTGCCCAGGCTGCCTTCGTCGAGAGGTACGAGGGCACTGCCAAGGACCTCGACGGCAAGCTCGTCTACCGCGAGATCCACGAAGTCACCTACGAAAGCGCTCCGCCCTCGGGAAGGGTGCTCAGTGCTCGCACGCGCTACGTGAATCCTGATGGTACGGTGCGGGCCGAGCTTGACTCCGAATTCACGGGTCCGAGCTTTCTTCCGGCATACACGTTCAAGGACCACAAACTAGGAGTGCTCGAAGGAGTGAGGCTCGAGGCCGGCTCGAGCAGCCTGGCAGTCTTCCATCAGGGTAAAAGCAAGAAGATCGATTTTCAGCCGGACTGGGTGGGCGGCCAGGGATTTCACTATTTCTCGCGCGCCTCGCTCGAGAAGATCGCAGGCGGCGAAAAGAGGCTGCTTGAGTTTCTGATTCCCTCGAGGCTCGAGAACTTCTCGTTTCAAATCCGGAAAGGCGAAGAGAGCCAAACCGAAAAGCGCCGGCCGGATCAACGCCAGATCGACGTGGTGCTCGAGGTCCAGAACTGGATCCTCAGGCTTTTTGCCCCCAAAATCATCGCTACCTACGACATGGACTCGCGCAGACTGCTCAGGTACCTGGGACCCAGCAACATCCAAACCGACAAGGGCGACGTCCAGACGGTCCGCATCGACTATCAATACGCGCCCTGACTTGAACCATGACCGACCTACACGACATCACCCGCAGGCTCTCGCTCGACCTGCATGAGATCCGAGAGCGGATCGAAAGTCCCTCAGGCAGGGTGGAAGAACTCAGGCTCACCACCCTGCGTGACTTGAATTCGACGATCGACCTCATGTTCGAGGAGCTCGAGAGACTTGGCAGGCCCGAACTGCTCGAGAAGCTCTGCCCCTACTTTGGAGTCGTCTGGCCCTCTGCCCGGGCGCTGGCCTGCGAGGTGCTCGAAACCCGGCCCTGCCGGGTGCTGGAGATGGGCTGCGGCCTTGCCGTCCCGAGTCTCGTTGCCGCACGCCGCGGCTTTGAGGTCGTTGCCACCGACTTTCACCCTCAAGTCGGGAGATTTCTGGAGCTAAACCGAGAACCCGAATTTCCGCTCAGGTACCTGGAGTGGGACTGGCAGCAGGAGACAGCAATCCCGGGCGATTTGGATACGGGCTTTGACTGGGTGATCGGCTCGGACCTGCTCTATGACCGTGGCCTGCCCGTTCCGCTTGCCCGCACCATGGCCCGTGCAGTCGCTCCGGGCGGACGCCTCACGCTCACAGACCCTGCAAGACCCTACCTGCAGATCTTCTGCGACGAACTCACCCGGAACCTGGGCTTCAGCTCCACGACCCGGGTCGTATCGGTGCCCCACCCCAAGCCCGAAAACCCCGGCTTTAGGCAGGAGATTTTCGTCCTCGATTTTACCCGAAACTGAGGCGCCCCGATCAGTCCTGCCGACCGAGCGCCTGCGGCGCACGTGCACGGCCCACGAAGCCTGCAAGCACCACCAGAGTGAGCGCGTAGGGGAGCACCTGCATGAGCTGCACGGGGATTGCACCCGACTGGAACCGGACCTGAAGCCCCTCGGCAAGACCAAAGAGCAGGCAGGCTCCGAGTGCGGGCCACGCCCGCCACTTGCCGAAGATCAGGGCAGTGAGCGCCATGAAACCACGCCCGGCCACCATGTTGCGCGAGTAGGCAGAGGCAAGGCCGATCGAGAGCACCGCACCCCCCATGGCGGCAAGCGCGCTCCCGGCGATGACCGAACGCATGCGCACCCGGCGGGGGCTGATGCCTGCCGACTCGAGGGCGGCCGGATGCTCGCCTGCAAACCGAATCCACAGGCCCACGGGTGTGCTTCGAATCATCCACGCCACACCGGCGACGATCCCAAGCGCAAGCACCACCGCCCAATGCCACGAGAGTCGCTGCTCCAGCGGCAGCGAGGGAGTCGTTCCCGTATTTTCGTAGAGTACTTTCGAGAGAAAAGGCACAAGCCCCATGGCAAGAAAGTTCATGCCGGTGCCGGCAACGATCTGGTTTGCGCGAAAGCGCACCGAAAGCTCGGCATACACATAGCCAAAGACCACCCCGGCCAGAGCCGCTGCTGCAAGGCCTGCGGCCGCCGAACCCGTCTGGAGCGCACCCACCGCTGCGGCAAAGCCGCCCACGATCATCAGACCCTCAAGCCCGATCTGGATGACACCCGATCGCTCGCACAATAGGCCGCCCATGGCCGCAAAAATGAGCGGCGAAGCGATGCGAAGCGAGGATTCGAGGATACCGATGAGATCGCTCATCCCCCGCCTCCACGGCCCTTCAAAGACCTGAGCCTGCTTGAGAGCCTCTCGCCCAGCCGAGCCCAAAGCCCCTCGGCCGCGACCGCCCCGATGATCAGCGCCTGGATCACGAGCGCCAGATCGCGAGTCACATGCTCGGTTTCGAGATCCAGATCCGTCGTTCCCTTGTGGAGCGCCCCGAACAAAAAGGCCGACGCGATCACGCCAAACGGATTTCCACGCGCAAGCAGCGCCACTGCAATTCCGACAAATCCGTAGTCGGGCGAAAACCCAAGTTTGTAGCGATGGGCGGATCCGAGCACCTCGCCCAGTCCGACTCCGGAGGCGAGCGCTCCCGCAACGACCATGGCCATGATCTGCACGCGCTCGACCGGAATGCCGGCCATTCTCGCTGCGTTCTCGTTTTCGCCCACGGTCTGAAGTTCAAAGCCCCAGCGCGTGTGCTGGAACAGCCAGCCAAGCCAGCAGGCCATCAGAAGTCCGATCAAAAGCGCAGCACTCACGGGAGCATCGCCGAACCCGGGAAGTGCAGGCAGGATGTGCGATGCTCCGACTGCAAGCGTCTCAGGGTTCTGGGTTTCTGGGTTTTTAAAGGGGTTCAGCACGGCATACGAGGCAAGCCCCGCTGCGATGAAATTGAGCATGATCGTCGAGATCACCTCATGGCTCCCCCGCCTGGCCTTGAGCCAGCCTGCGATGCCCGCCCAAGCTCCGGCGACTGTGGCGCCTGCAAGCATTGAGACTGCCCACGAAAGCGGTGCCGGGATCGACGGAAACGTAAACGCAGCCCACGTCATGGCAAGCGCCCCGAGCGAGAGCTGCCCTTCGGCGCCGATATTGAAAAGACCGGCTCGGAAGGCCACCGAGACCGAAAGCCCCGTGAAAAGCAGCGGGGTCATGTAGAACAGGGTCATTCCCAAATCATATCGTGATCCAAACGCGCCGCGCACGAGCACGCCCAGCACATGCAGCGGGCTTTCGCCCGCAAGCGCCGTGGCTAGAAGTCCAAGAGCAAGGCCGGTGAGCAGCGCGGCTGCCGGTTTCAGCACTGGGGCGATCCTCATGCGCGCGCGCCTCCCATGGCCCTTCCGATCGTCAGAGCATCCACGCTTCCACCCGCGTACTCGGCAACGATGCGGCCGTCGAGCAGCACCAGGATGCGATCCGAGAGCGCGAGGATCTCATCGAGCTCAGAAGAAACCAGGAGCACGCCTGCACCCGAGTCGCGGGCATCCATGAGCTTGCGGTGGATCCACTCAATGGCACCCACATCCACGCCACGAGTGGGATGCGCGCTGACCACCAGTTTCGGGTCGTGCTCGAACTCACGTGCAATCACGAGCTTCTGCTGATTGCCGCCCGAGTAGCCTCGCGAGGCCATCTGACGGCGCTTGGGCCTGAGGTCAAACTCATGCCACGCCCTCTCGAGGGCGGCATCCAGCGCACCTTTGCGGATCACTCCCCAGCGGTCCACGAACTTCGGGTTTCTCTGGTTTCCAAGAAGCAGGTTTCGCTCGGCGCTTTCATCCATCAGCAGCCCGTCGCGCAGCCGGTCTTCAGGAAAAAAGGCAACAGGGAGCTCACGAATCCTTGAGGCCGGTGATTTCGAGACATCCTTCCCGAGGATCTCGACCGATCGCCCCTCCGGCAGGAGCAGTGATCGCAGAAGCTCGGTCTGACCGTTTCCTTCAACCCCGGCAATGCCCACGATCTCTCCCGCGCGCACCTCAAACGAAACGCCACGGAGCAGGTTTTGAACCTTGAGTCGCGGCTCTCCGCGGCCATGGCCTGCGGTGGCTGCAGCGGCGACAGACAAGATGACCTTGCGGCCCACCATCCATTCGGCAAGCTTCTCGGCGGTCGCGTGGGCCGTTTCCATATAGCCTGCAAGCCGACCCTGACGGAGCACGCTCACCCGGTCCGAGATCGCGAGCACCTCCTTGAGCTTGTGGGTGATGATCACGATGGTGCGCCCTTCGTCCCGCAGGCGCCTCAGGTTCGAAAAGAGAGCGTCGATCTCCTGCGGTGTGAGAACGGCAGTGGGCTCGTCGAGAATGAGGATCTTCGAGTCCCTGTACAAGAGCTTCAGGATCTCGACCCGCTGTTGCATCCCCACCGGAAGATCTTCGATCCGGGCGTGCGGATCGACGGGCATCGAATAGCGATCACAGAGGCTTTTGAGGCGTTTTTCTGCCTCGGCAAGCGGGAGCCTTGAGAATGGCCCTGTGCTCTCGGCTCCGAGCAGGATGTTCTCGAGCACGGTGTAGGGCCCGGCGAGCATGAAGTGCTGGTGCACCATGCCGATCCCTGAGCGCATGGCATCCATCGGACTCTTGAAGCGAACACGATCGCCATTGACACGAATCTCGCCTGAGTCAGGCTCGAGCATGCCAAAGAGCATCTTCATCGCGGTGGACTTGCCGGCGCCGTTTTCGCCCACGAGCGCATGGATTGTCCCTGCCGGGATCACCAGATCCACGTTGGCATTGGCGACAACCCGCGAGTCACCCGACCCGAAGGCCTTGGTCAGTCCCCTGATCTCGACAGCGTTCATTTACGCTGCTGATAATAATCCGGAACCTGGATCTTTCCTGCGAGAATCTGCTTCTTGACCGACTCGAGGCGGGTACGGATCTCGCGAGTCAGGATCTTGTCGTTGTTGGCGTCCACGGCCGCATCCACTCCCTGGTCACCCAGACCGTGACGGATGATGCCCCCCTCGAAGCGGCCCTGCGCGGCAAGCTCGATTGCATTGAAAACAGCGACATCCACCCGCTTGAGCATGCTCGTGAGGACGCGCCCGGGCTTGATCCAGTTCTGGTTGGAATCGGAGCCGATCGCGAACTTCTGCTTTTCTTCGGCTGCATCAAAAAGTCCGAGATTGCTTGCACCGGCTGCTGCAAAGATCACATCGACCCCCCGGCCGTACTGTGACAGAGCCAGCTCCTTGCCCTTCGGAGGATTGTTCCACGCCTCGCTCGTGACTCCCACGTAGCTCGAGAGCACTTCGATCTTCGGATTCACGTGGCGAACGCCCGCCTGGTACCCCATTTCAAAGCGCTTGATGAGAGGGATCTCCATGCCGCCGATGAAACCGACTTTGCCGCTTCGACTCGCCATTGCGGCGGCCACTCCCATCAAAAACGATCCTTCATGCTCCTGAAACAGGAGTGAGCGGACGTTTGGCGCCGAAACCTCGGCGTCCACCAGTGCAAACCTGCGATCCGGGAAAGCGGCAGCAACCTTCTTTACGGCGTCTCCCTGCGAGATGCCCACGCCAATGACGAGATCGAACTGCTTTTGCGCAAGCGCCCGATGCATGGCCTCAAACGCATTGTCATCCGTGGCCTCGACCACCTTGAGCTGGATGCCAAGCTTCTGCTGCGCATCCTGCGCTCCGTGAAAGGCAGCTGCGTTGAACGATTTGTCGTCCTTGCCGCCCTTGTCGAGCACCAGGCCCACGCGGATCGGTGCGGCCATAGCCTGGGACAGGGTCCCGAAAATCGCGCAAACTGCCAAAAGACCCCACCTTGGGGAGCTCATCTTGTTCATGGGGCCAGATTTAGCTGCAAACTCACCTACCGACCACCAAAAAAACGCGCAGAATCATGCACTTGACCAGACCTGCACGGAGGATTACGGTGCCCGCCATGGAGTGGGTGGACCTGATCCCTGAGTCCCAGAAGGAGCGCCTGGCAGCGGCCGCGCGTGACCCGCGCCAGTCCGTGCTGATCTCAGGGGCTCCCGGAACGGGAAAAGGCCAGATCGCCCGCTGGATCCACCTGAATGGTCCGCGAGCCAAAGGCTCGATGCTGATCGCGCACCATCGAAAGGCTCTTGCCGAGCAGCTGCGCGAGGCCAACGCCTCAAACGATTCAGCCCTCATTCTTCAGGAACTCGGCGAATGGCCGCTCGGCGACCAGCGCATGCTCATCGAGCACATTCAAACCGTGCATTCCGGAAAACCTGGAGCGCGGATCATCGCCACGACCGACCAGAACCTCGACAAGCGTGCGCAGGGCGGCCTTTTCAAGCCTGAGCTGCTCGCGCTCTTCACGAAGCTTCGTATCGAGATGCCAAGCCTGGCGAGCCGCACTTCCGAATTTGAAACCATCACCCACACTCTGCTCTCGGAGCTCGCGCGCGAACTCAAGCGCCCCATTCCCACCCTCGATGAGGCGGCCTGGAAAAAGCTCAAAGGCTACGACTGGCCAGGAAATCTTCGAGAACTTCGCAACGTACTCAAGGTGGCGCTCGGAACCTGCCCCGGCCCATTGCTCGGGGTGAAGGAATTCCCGGAGTTCGGCTATGACCGCACGGACTTCCACGCCACGCGTGATGCCTTTGAAAAGACCTATCTCGAAGAGATGATGCGAGCTTTTGCGGGAAGCCGTGAACAGCTGGCCACGGCCACGGGACTCACGCCCTCGGCGCTGGACGCAAAGCTCAAGAAGCACGGCCTGGTCTGAGCTCTACTCCGCCTTGAAGCCTGCGGCCTCGGCGCGCTTCACTTCCGACTCGGCAATCCTCGCCCTAAACTCTCCGCCCGTGGGTGACCCGCAAAGTGCCATGCGCATCACGCCGGGCTTTCCATCGCGAAGATGCAACCACTCCAGCACTTGTACTCCCTCGCGCTTGAGAGCGGCGCGAAGCGACTCCGCGCGCGCCTCTACCTGGGCTGGCTCACACTGAAGGCTTCCATCGGGAGCACTCACCCAGATGGCATGCTCCTGCTTGTGGCTCCCCCGCGCCCCGGCCAGCACCGGAGCCGCTGGCGAGATCAACAGGCCCGATGCAACTAAAAGCAGCATGAGCTTTTCGAACAGCATGAGCCTGAAGCGCTCCTGGTATTTGCCGTTTCCGTGGGTCTTGCAGCACTTCGCGCAGGCCAGCTTTCCAAGGAGTCTTCGGCTCTTGAAGCGCGACTCGCAATGGTTGCAGCCATAGAGGTACTTGAAGGGTCGCCTGCGGGGTACGGGGTTGTAGCGCCGGGCCCCCATGAGCGTCATCTTGTCGTAAAACTCGTCGCTGTGCCCGTGCGGACGCTTCCGCACCCAGAGCCAGTAGTGGATCATCTCGTGCGCCAGCGTCTCACGCACATGGATCTCGGCCTGCTCCTCTTCGAGAAGGTAAGAGGCCACCTCAATGATGGGCGGGCGTGAAAATGCCGTCTTGCGAAGGAGGTTCGTCGACGAACCTGGAAAGAATCGGCCCGAACTCGTCCGAAGCCTCGCGTTCCAACGCAACACGGGCGGCTCAAGGAAGCCGTCGAAGTGCCGGGCATTGATCTCTTGAAAAAAGGCGAGCAGGTCCACCGGTGGGAGAGCATAAGCGCGCTTGCGGTCCTTGCCAAGCGACCCCCGTGTATTTAAGACTGGGCACCAAGTGAATATCCAATCCCTCGAGTGGCTGCCTTTCCTCGAACGAGCGGCCCCGCTTGCCTCCTCGCTGCCCGGGCGTCAGATGATCCTGGATCTGGCCGACGCCCGTCACTGGGCTGGCTCGGTGGATGCCTCGCGCATCCGGCAGCAGGAAACCGGGGACGCAACCGAGCTGCTGGCAAAGTCCGACCTCTGGGGGTCGCTGATCGATCTCGAGACGGCCGAACCCCTTTGGGAGCGCCTCGGCAAGAGTTCTCTTCTCGATGCCACCGAGTGGGGCACTGCGCGGCGATGGCTTCGCGCCATTGAGGCGTTTCGCACGGCCGAGCTTCCCGAAGCGGGCCTCGAGCTCTTTCGCGCCATGGCGCTCTCGCTTCCTGATGTCTCAGGACCCCTCAAACGGCTGGATCGACTGTTCACTCCCGAAGGAGAGCTCTCGGAGAATGCCACACCCGAGCTTGCCCGCATCGGTTCGGAACTCAGGCAGATTAAACGTGAGATCTCGATTCGAATGGAGTCGCTTGCGCGCGACTACCACCAGAAGGGCGTGCTGCAGGACCAGTTCACTGACGTTCGCGACGGGCGCTACGTGCTCCCCGTTCGCATCTCGGCGCAGCACGAGGTGCCAGGCCTCCTGCACGAGGCTTCGGCAAGCCGGCAGACGGTCTTTATCGAACCGCGCGAGATCACCGAGCTCAACAACCGCCTGAGGCGCCAGCAAAACGAGTGGCTGCAGGAGGTTCACCGCATCCTGACCGAGCTCTCCCGTGACCTTGCCCCAAGCGCTGGGGCATGGGCAGCAGCCACCGGGATCCTTGTCCACTGGGATGCAGTCCATGCGCGGGCGGCGGTTGCCCGACACTACGAAGGTCTCCCGATCGAATGCGGGGGCGAGGCCATCGATCTGACCCAAACGGCGCATCCCCTGCTCTGGTGGACGATTCCGCTGGAATCGATCCAGCGAAATTCAATCGAGCTGGATGCCTCGCGAAGGGCGCTCCTCATCACGGGGCCGAACACGGGCGGAAAAACCGTGCTTCTCAAGACCATAGGCCTCGCTGCCGCTTTTGCACGCACGGGCTTCTTTTTTCCGGGAGACCGGCCCGCACGCGTGCCCTTTTTCGAGTCGATCGCAGCCGATCTCGGAGACAGCCAGTCGATCGAAAGCCACCTCTCGAGCTTTTCAAGCCACCTGCGTGCGTTCAGGGAAATCCTCGCCTCTGCGGGGCCTGGCACGCTGGTGCTCCTCGATGAACTCAACTCTGCAACCGACCCCGAAGAAGGCGCAGCCCTGAGCCGGGCACTCCTCGAGACCCTGCTCGATCAGGGAGCATGGCTGGTGACGACGACGCATGATCCGGTGCTCAAGTCGCTGGGTCGCAAGGACTCGCGCATCATCACGGCAGCCATGGCGTTTGACGAGACCTCCCGCACCCCTACCTACCGCCTTGAGCTCGGGGTTCCCGGGCGCTCGCGGGCGCTCGAAACCGCCGAGCGACTTGGAATTCCGTCCCCGGTGCTCGAGCGTGCGCGGGGGCATCTCTCTTCGCAGCATCGCGAGTGGGAGAGCTGGGTCGGTGAGCTCGAAACGCAGGTGCGCGAAGCACGGCTTGCGCGCCAACAGGCCGAAGAGCGCAGGCTTGAGGTCGAGCGCCAGGGCGATCTGCTCGCACGCCAGCTTCGCGACCTCAAGGCCGAGATCGGGCTGACGGTTCGGCAGAAAGTCAGGCAGATCCTCGAACAGGCGCAGGAGGGCGTGCGTCTGAGGCTGCAGGCCATGGAGCAGGAGCCCTCTCGGAAACGCATCGAAACCTCGCGCAATGAACTCGTCCGAGAGATCGAAGCCAAGGTATCGGAAGCGGAGAGTTCGTTTGACGACGAAGCCTCGCGTGCCGGAGTGGATCTGTCGCGCAAGAAGCCGGCACCGGGGCCGATGACTCTGGACGGCCCTGCGAAGCCAGCACTTGAACCCGGCATGAGCGTGCGAGTGCCCCGTTGGAAGACCACCGGCAAGGTGCTCTCGGTACAGCCTGATGGCCAGATCAAGGTAGCCATGGGCACGCTGCAGATGACGCTCAAGCGTGAGGACTACGAGCTACTTGACCCAAAATCGGCCAAGGCAGCACGCCGCGAGTCGGTGACCGTCCGTTGGGAGGCAGCCCCCCACGACGAGGGCTCAAGCCCGCTTGGCTCAAGCCTCGATCTGCGCGGCCTCCGGCTTGACGAGGCACTGGCCAGGTCCGAACGCTACCTCGAACGGGTCTTCACCACTGGACGCTACGCACAGGTGACGCTCGTTCATGGGCTTGGCACCGGGGCGCTTCGCGAAGGCATCCGCAAACTTCTGGGAGAGCTCCCTTTCGTGGCTGATTACCGTGATGGTGGCACTGGAATGGGCGGGGCCGGAGCCACCTGTGTGGAACTGGCTAGAAAGTGAGCCGGTAGTTGATTCGGGCCGTCTGCTCGGTCCTGGAATCCGTCCACCTCTGCGCGAGATGCTGGCGGTTCTCGACCGAGCAGGTGAGGTTCGTGGCAAGCGGCCGGCTTAAATGCGCAGTCATGGTGCGCGAGGTCCCACCATAGGTCACCCCACTGTGCATGTCCCAGAACAGGGGCCGGGCCACCTTGACTTCGACCGCCTCGGGGGCGGCAGCACCCGGATCCAGAAGCACCTGCTCCTGTGCCCCCACCCTGAAATCGACTGAGCCGTTCAAAAACGGGGACTTGAGCCAGAGCCTGCCGGACTGCGACGGCAGGTCCGCGCGAGTGCCGAAGCCCCACGACTCGTTCACTTTCACTACAACACCCTTTTTCACGATGGCATCAATCCGCTGGTGAACCTGCGTCACCGCCCTGACCTCTGGCGAGGACTGCTCGGCCTTCTTCAGCGATTCCTGGAACTGCGCAGTCAGCATGCTGCGCAGGTACGCCTTTCCGAGGGCACGGTTCTGGAGCATCCAGTCCCTCTCAGCCTGCTGGCCGAGCAACCCGTGATGCTCTCGATCCTCCCGATCCTGATGAAGGGTATCGAGGCGCTCGCGCACCCTGCTCTGCACCCGGGACTGCGCTGGGTCCGGGAGAATCAGGATCTTGGGAATGATCCGGCCAGGGCCTACACGGCTTCGACTGGAGAGGACGGACGAGTTTTCAGGAACGCGGTGGGCCGCCGAACCTGAGCCGCGAAGCCAGTCGGGGCGAAGGTCGGCCCGGGGCACGCGATGCACGGCGCGACTTGCGGAGAAACTGGCGCGCGCCGCCTGAAGTCGAAGCGACGCGGGCCCCCTCGATGGCAAGCCCGTGGGTGCCCCCTGGATCAGGCAGGCCAGAAGCGCAAGGCTACCCCAAGCAAGCAGGTGCCGCCGCAGGCGAGCCGATGGGATGGGAGATGCCGTTCTAGAATTCACCACGTTCCTCGAGTTCCGGTCGGGCAATGAGCAAGGTCCACGCCACCGGAAGTTCAGAACTGACAGCTACTATCTAATTGAATTTAAAGATTAAAATGCAAACCCAGGAGGCCGGAGCCGCCGTCGTATCGAGGCTGGGTGTCAAACTTTTTGACAGGTGCAAAAAAATTGGCCGTTTAGAGCGAGACGCCCAGCGCCACCGAGCTGATCCAGAGCACCAGGGCCGAGATCACCGGAATGGAGAGATTATCGTCCAGCTCCCAGGGAGCAAGCTCCGACAAACCGCCTGCAAGTCCCCCGACCATCACCAGGGTGAGGAACTCAGGGCCGCGCAGGTTGGGAAATACACTCCAAAACACGAGGCTCACAGCGAGGCAGACCAACACTCCGGCCGCCGTACCGATGGCCGACTTGCCGCTCGCAAAGCGGGGTCCGCGATCCCCGTATAGGACGCCCACGAGGCTGGCCATCGGGTCGCCGCAGGCCAGAAAAAGCAGGCTCAAGGCCGCGATTGGCTTGGGGAAAAGGGCAATTACAATCAAGGCGGCACCCAAGTAATACGGGGTTCCGCTCAAGCGATTCACTTCGCAGCTGCGAATGATGGGTCCCCAGAAGCGGACAAAAGCTTCATTGAAGGCCGGAATCTTGAGGCGAGCCGTTTCAAGAAGAAGGGTCAGGCCGAGCAGGGAACCCAGCAGAAGCACTGCGGTGTGACGCGACAGCCCCGAGAGAAACACGGTCACCATCAGGAGCCCGGTGGTCATGTGCCAAAGCTTTCGGGCCAGGTGAAGGTCCTGGCGAAGGTGAAGCCGGGCGGGCATCTCCCCGCTGTGACGATTCTCGTGAGCGCGCATCAAAACCCCTGAACCCCGATCTATAGTCCAGTTTGACGCTTTGGGCAACCCCAACGATAACGCGATGCGTTATGCCCGGCAAATCTTGCTCATTGAAACCCCTGCGGTCTGGCTCAAACTACTTAGAGGTGATGCTCTATGGCTGAAACCCTTGCACATTCGGAATGGTCTGTAGATCCGCTCAAATCGGCCACTGCGCCGGCGCTCGGTCGCGTGAAGCAGATCTGGGCGATTGGTGGCGGAAAAGGCGGTGTGGGCAAGAGCCTCATTGCCTCATCCATGGCCATCTCACTCTCGCGCTTCCACCAAAAGGTGGTCGCCATTGACCTCGATTTGGGCGGCGCCAATCTCCACACCACGCTCGGGGTGGACCTCCCCCAGCAGTCACTGAGCGATTTCATTGCCAATCGGGTGCCCCGCATCGACGACTGCGTGATCCCCACCGGCATTCCCAATCTGTCGGTGATCAGCGGCGCGCAGGATTCGATCGGAGTCATGCACCTCCAGAACGAACACAAGGTTCGCCTGCTCGAGGCCTTTCGCAAGCTCGATGCCGACTATGTGATCTTTGACCTCGGCGCCGGAACGAGCTCGCACACGATCGACTTTTTCCTCGCAGCCGATGTCGGCATGGTCACGGTGCTGCCCGAGCCCACGTCGATCGAAAACGCGTACCGCTTCATCAAGAGTGCCTTCTACCGCAAGCTCAGGAGCTCACCCACCATGGATCCCGTCGCCCATCTGATCGATGCGGCCATGGAAGGAAAGAACGACCTCGGCATCAAGACGCCGAGCGACTTGTTTCGTGAAGTCAACGCCGTGAGCCCCGAAGCGGGCATGCGCATGAAGGAGCTGATCGCCGGCATGCAGCCCCGGCTCGTGCTCAACCAGGTTCGCACCCAGACCGACATCGATGTCGGCTTTTCGATCAAGAGTGTGTGCAAGCGCTACTTCGGCATCGATATCGACTACCTGGGCTACCTCGACTACGACTCGTCGGTCTGGCAGGCGGTCCGCCGCAAGAAGCCCTTCATGGTCGAGTTTCCCAATTCCAGACTCGTGGGCAATATCGACAAGATCACCCACCACCTCTTCCGAAAGGCATCGACTCCGTCGACGATTCCCCGATGAACAGCTTCCCGGCGCGAGGCTTCAATGAAGCCCAAAACCTGTACGAGATCCTCGAAGTCCGGCCCGATGCCGGGCCGCAGGAGATCCGCGCCGCCTACCTGCGGGCCAAAGCCTCGTTCCAGCGCGACAGCCTTGCCCTGTATTCGCTCATGGATGGCGACGATGCGGCCCTGATGCTCCGCCAGGTCGAAGAGGCATTTTTGGTCCTCTCCAACCCGGACCGGCGGAAGCTCTATGACCAGAGCTACCTGCGCGGGCCACAGCCTGCGGTTGCCCCGGTGATCTCGATCGACCGGGTCCCGCCCATGTCCTCCTCGGCGGACATGGAAGACCTGCTCATCCCGCCCAGCACGGACTTCAGCGGAACGCTGGCCTCCGAATCGACGTCACCCCCCATGGATGCGGTGACTCCCTCCACCAGCGCCATGCCGGCCCCAGCTCCGATGGCATCGCCCCAGCCCGCTTCCCCCAAGAGCGCCCCCTCCCCGGTGCCCACGATCAGTTCAGGCCCCGAACTGAGGGACCTGCGTGAACGCAGGGGCGTATCGATCGACTATCTGGTCGAGATCACCCGCATTCGGAAGACCTATCTCGTGGCAGTCGAAGCCGAGAACTTCGAAGCCCTTCCGGCCGCAGTCTACATTCGCGGCTTTCTGTGCCAAATGGCGCGCGAGCTCCATATCCCCACCGAGCCGCTGGTGACCGAATACCTCAAGCGGCTCTCGGAGTGGCGGACCGCCCGCGAGCTTTCGCCCAAGAGAAAATAGAGCTACAAGCCCGATCATGGCCACAGGCTGGATCTGGAGTTATTCGAACCTCCCCGACTCGACCCTTCGCGCCGACCAGCTGCTGCTCAAGCTCTACCAGGACGGCCTCGGGTGCTTCGAAACCGGTTCGCAGGCGGACGCCCCCCCTCTCTCCCGGAGCCGATTGCAGCGGCTGATCGAAGAAGGCAGGGTGACCTGCGAGGGAAGGCCCGTCGGCTCGTCAGAGAAGCTCCCCGCAGGCGCGGCCGTTCGTATCGATATCCCGGCCCCGCGCACGCTCGAGCTCATCCCCGAAGACAGGCCGATTCCGGTCCTGCACGAAGACGAACACCTCATCGTCGTCAACAAGCCGCAGGGACTCACCGTACACCCTTCCGAAACCCAGACCGAAGGCACACTCGTGCACGCCCTGCTCCATCAGGTCACGAACTTAAGCGGCGTGGGAGGAGTACTTCGACCCGGAATCGTCCACCGTCTCGACAAGAACACGAGCGGTGCGATGGTCGTCTCCAAGACCGATGCCGCTCACCAGCGCCTCGTCGAAACTTTCGCCGCCCACGCCATCGAGCGCCGCTACTGGGCGCTGTGCTACGGGCGGTATGCCTCTCCGGCGCGAATCGAGAGCACGATCGGCAGGAACCCCTCGGACCGAAAAAAGATGGCCATGGACGTGAAGGAGGGCCGAAGGGCGGTGACCCACACTCGGGCGCTTGGCCACTACGGGGCCCATGCCTGCTGGATCGAGGCCACACTCGAGACCGGGCGCACGCATCAGGTGCGCGTGCACCTGACCGGGCACGGCAATTCCCTGCTCGGTGACCCGACCTATGGGGCCCCGACGAGCCGAAACGCCAAGTGGCTGGCCCTGCCCGCGCGCGCGCGCGCCTGCGTGCAGCAGCTCCCGGGTCAGGCTCTCCACGCCCGCGTGCTCGGATTCAAGCACCCCATCACCGGCGAGATGCTTCGCTTCGAGGCGCCGCCGCCCGATGCTTTCACCGAACTTCAGCGGGCACTCGAGGACACGCGATGAGCTTTGAGGGTCAAAGCCCGCTACTTGCCTCGGTTCCCGGCATCGAGCATGGATTTGGAGGCCTCGCAGGGCCCGTGCCTACGCGGCTCCTCGATGCGTGGAATCGCGCCAAACCCCAGTGGAAGCAGACCCATGGAGTCGCCATGGCCGAAGCGACCGCGCCCGGGGCATCGTGCGGCGAAGTCGATGCGCTCTGGACCCGCCGCCCCGGAGGCTGGGTGGGAGTGGTGACTGCCGACTGTGTGCCGATCCTGATGGCCGCGCGAGACGGCTCTGCGGTTTCGGCGATTCATGCAGGCTGGCGAGGCACGTTCGATCGGATTGTAGCGGCTGCGTGGACCGAGCTCCGGGCCGCCGGGCAGGATCCGCGCAATTGGGTGGCAGCCCTCGGACCCTGCATCCAGCCCTGCTGCTTTGAAGTCGGCGAAGATCTTCAAGAGAGCTTTATTTCCCGTTTCGGAGCCTCCCGGCAGCTCAACCCGCGCCACCGCCATCTGGATCTGGCATGGCTGAACCGCGAGCTTTTACTGGCAGAGGGTGTGGCCGAGGTCGAGATCCTAAGGCAGTGCACGCGCTGCGCCCAGGACGCAAACGGTGAGCCTCTTTTTCACAGCTACCGACGCGAGGGTGGCGGAACACGGCAGCTCTCGGTCATTGGCAGGCCCGGCTGAAGCGTGTTAGCCCCATTCTAAATGGACTCCATTCTCGACCTGCTCTCAGGCTTCCTCGAAAACCCGTCATTCTTTGGCATGCTCGGCGCGTTCACGA
>CAIOHW010000080.1 GCA_903858195.1 Oligoflexia bacterium
GAACCCACAAAAAGCACGACGAGTGCCACGGCCATCCGGTAGCGATATTCGATGACTCGCCCGAGCTGCCGCTTGTAGGCCGGTGTCACGCGCGTATCCCAGTACTCGGCTACCTGTCCGAGCTTCTTGCGAAGCCCCTTGGATTCTTTGCGGTAGCGATTCTTGAGATCGACCCGGATGTAGCTTGCGATGTGGGCAGGCAGGATGAAGTAGGCCTCAAAAAGGCTGATCAAAAGAGCGATGATCACGCCTGCAGGGATCTCGCGGATGAACTTGCCGAAGATGCCGCTCATGAAGAGCATGGGTGCAAACGCAAGCACCGTGGTGAGCACGGAGGCGGTGACCGCAGGCCAGATCTGCTGGGTGCCCTCGATGGCGGCGGTCTCAGGGTCCATGCCCTCTTCCATGAGCCTGACTGCGTTGTCGGTCACGACGATGGCGTCATCGACGAGCATGCCCGATACGATGATGAAGCCGATGAGCGATACGAGGTTCAGCGAAAAGCCCCAGTTATGAAAGATCGCCATCGTGCCCAGAAAGGCAAAGGGGATGCCGAGCGACACGAGCAGCGCCACTCGGATCTCGAGGATGAGAGCGAGCATGATGAGCACGAGCACGAGGCCCAGATAGAGGTTTCCGGAGAGCACGCCGATGCGCCTTTTGACGAATTTCGAGAAGTCATTGACGTAGCTGAGCTTCAGCCTTGGGTCGAGCCTGGGTCTCAGGCTATCGATCTTGGCCTTGAGCTTGTCGACGACGTTGATGGCGTCTGCTTTCTCTTTTTTGAGTACCGTGAGCGAGACGCCGGGGAGGCCGAGGGCTCGCGAGATGATCTTGGGCTTTTCAAGAGACGGGCGGATGAGCGCGATGTCGCGGACGCGAATCGGCTGGCCCAGGTCGTTGGCACGAATCACCGTTGCTCCCACGTCATCAGGCGACTTGAAATCACCCACCGTGCGCACGATCCGCTCAGACTCGGTGATGGCAAGCGAGCGGGGCTCGATCGAGCCTGCTGGCACGGTCACGTTCTGGGCCTGGAGTGCGCGCACGACTTCATCCAGCGAAATTCGGAAGGCGGCAAGCTTGCGCGGATCGGCTTCGACCCGGATCTCTTCGTCACGAAGGCCTGAGGGCGCCACGCGGGCGATGCCGCTTACGGTCTCAAGCTCGTCTTCGAGGTCGCGGGCCATGCGCCTGAGTTCGAGGTCGGGCATATCGCCCGAAAGGGTGACTTCGATGATCGGGGTGAGCTTGCTGTTGATCGCGATGACCTTGGGCTTTTCTGAGGCCGCAGGAAGGGTCAGCCGATCGATCACGCTCTGCACGTCGTCCTTGGCCTTGCTCTCGGTGGTCTGGTCAGGATCGAGAAACAAGGTGATCTCGCTTCGGTTTTCGCCCGAATACGAGAGCATTTTTTTGATGCCGTCCACTTCCTTGAGTTCCTTTTCCAAAGGATTGGTGACGAGCTTCTCGGACTCCTCGGGTGAAGCGCCCTGAAAAAAGGTCGAAATCACGAGGATGTCGAAGTTGACGTTCGGAAAGGTTTCGCGCCGCACGAGCAGGGTCGAGGCAAGCCCCACGACGATCACAATCAGAGTGAGGAGATCACCAAACAGGCGCTTTCGGGCAAAAAAGGCAATCAGGGAGTTCATCGTACGGCCTCCGTGGGCAGTTCAATCTTGGGCATGCGGTTTGCGGCTTTCAGGATCTGCCAGGCGGCAAGCCTGAGCTCGACTTCGATGCCGTTGGATGCGAGTTCGGCAAAAGTGGCGTCATCCCCGGCTTGGATGACCTGGAAAGTGCCGCTCCGGCCGAGGCGAAAGCGCTGCTCTTCAAGCTGCGAGCGCTCGCGCTGGGCGCGGGCCGTGCGTCCGAGGCTTGCTGCCGCGCGCTCAAGTCGAAAGAGGTCCATGCAACGGCTCGTCCAGCCCGTCTGGTTCATGTCGCGGGCAATCGAGTGGCCCGCATCGGCGCGAATCCAGTTGGCAGTGGCCGTGAGCGCCTCCGCCTTTTCTGCGGTGAAACCGATCGGAAAGTTCAGCGTGAGGCCCACGGCATATCCGTTGAAGTCCTGAGTCTTCCAGTCCGCGAGGCTGTCGGAGGCCGTCGGCGCAATGCCGTTGGCAAAGAGCGAGGCCTGGAGTTCGAGATGGGGGCGAACGAGAGTGCGGGCACGATGCTGGGCGTCGTCGGCTGCCTCGGCCTGGAGCTTGGCTCGCGCAAGCTCAAGCGACTCGGGGGCTGCATTGAGCGAGCCCTCCTTTCCGCAAAGCTTTGAGGCTTCAACCTGGGGTTCATCGAGCACGACCGGAACCACGACGGGGTTGATGCGTGTCCACTCGGGGTTGAGCTTGAGCGAGGTGATGAGATCACGCCAGGTGTCCTGAAGCCTGAGCTCGTTTTGTTCCTTCTGATTCAGGGTGCCCGTGGTGGCGCTCTCGACCTGAAGCAGATCCGGGCGCTCAGCCGTGCCGCGGCGAGCCTGGATCTCCAGCAGCTGCTTGAGCCTGAGCTTTCGCTCATAACCCTCGATCGAAGAGCGGACCTGCGCCTGCGCAAGCCACGCGCCATAGTACAGGCGCACGAGTGCGAGCGTCCAGTCCTCGAGCGATTGGCGAGCAGTGAGGGCCTGCGCCTCGGACGTGCGGGCTGCGGAGCGCTGCAGGGCGCGGGTCGACTGGCCAAAGGCATCGGCAAGCAGGCTCTGGGTGACGCTCACCGTGCTTCGCGTCTCATAGTAGTCAAACGGACCGAATCCGGGCGTCGGAAACGCGATGAAGTTGCTTCCTTGCGAGACCTCGAACTGCACGCGGGTGCCGGTTTGAAAGGCCGTGGCCACACCGAGGCTCAGGCTCTGGTTCTGGATGCGATTGGGGCTAAAGCTGTTTCCGGCCTCGCGCTCGTCATCGATTTTCGAAAACCGGGCAAACGGCCGCCACGCGAGCGCCGACTCCGCCTGAAGTCGCGTCACATCGGTGGTGAGCAGGCTTGCAGCTGCGGCCTTGAAGCTGTCCGAACTCTGGGCAGCCCGCACGAGCACGAACGGAAGCTCGAGGCGCTTGGAGGGAAGCTGATCGAGCATGGCCTGCGCATCAGGCGGGAGCTTGGCATCGGTCGCCCCGCCGGGGGCGGCTGCAAGCGCGGACGCGGTCATGAACAGACTGGCAATGAAGGCAGGCAGGCGGCTGTGCATATGCGGCCGTAATTACCGCGAAAGCAACGGTTTGGGTTTAGAAATCCTCGCTAGATTGGGGGGTTAGGGCAGAGGGGAGGGGGCCTGAGTCTGGCCTTGACGCCCCGCGCCAGTCCGGTTAGGGTGCGCCGCGCAAGTCGGTGAAATTTCATGAAAAACACAAAGCCTGTCATCAACAACCAAAGCGTCTACCGCGAAGCCACCAAGCGCTTCCTTCCCACCACGCGCGACGAAATGCAGTGGCGCGGCTGGAGCGAACTCGATGTGCTCCTCATTAATGGGGATGCTTACGTCGATCACCCGACTTTTGGCATTCCCTGCCTGGGGCGCTGGCTCGAGAAGCTTGGCCTCAGGGTTGGCATCGTCTCGCAGCCCAATTGGAAGAACGAAGCCGAGGCTCTGGCTGATTTCAAGCGCATGGGACGGCCCAGACTTTTTATCGGCGTGAGCTCAGGCACCGTCGACAGCATGATCAACAACTACACGGCAAATAAAAAGCCGCGTACCGATGACCAGTACAGCGAAGGCGGAAAAGGCGGCAACCGCCCGGATTACGCATCGATCGTGTACTCGGAGCTGGCGCGCAAGGCGCACCCCGACACCCCCGTGATCGTGGGCGGAGTCGAAGCTTCTCTGAGACGCCTAGCCCACTACGATTACTGGCAAAACCGCATTCGTCCCTCGATCATGACCGAGATCAAGGCCGACCTGCTCGTGTTTGGCATGGGTGAGCGCACGGTGCAGGTCATTGTCGAAGAGTTCAAAAAAGCCGAAGCAGCGCTCGGGGGCCAGAAGCTCTCGACAAAAGAGGCTCCCGTCCAGGCCGCGCTCGATGCGCTCAAGACCCAGCGCGGGGTTGCGTTTTTGACGAGCAAGGATCACGCACGAAGCTTGGAGGGAAGGCTCACCCTGCCCTCATTCGACGAAGTCCGCGACGACAAGCGCAAGTTTGCCAAGGCCGCCTACTTCATCGAGTACGAGGCGAGTCCCTACAACGGACGCAGGCTCATTCAATATCATGGCTCGAAGGCCGTGGTGATCAATCCTCCAGCGCTGCCGCTTTCGACCGAAGAGCTCGACTCGGTCTACGAAATGCCGTTCACAAAAGAACAGCATCCTTCGTACAAGGAGCGCATCCCTGCGGCTGACATGATCCGCTTTTCGGTCAACTCGACTCGCGGCTGTTTTGGCGGCTGTTCGTTCTGTGCGATCACGCTGCATCAGGGACGCATCGTTCAATCCCGTTCGGAAGACTCGCTTCTCAAGGAGATCGAAAACCTCAATCAGGTGCCGGGCTTCAAGGGGCAGGTGAGCGACATCGGCGGACCTACCGCAAACATGTATCAGCTCCGGTGCAAGAGCAAAGAGGTGCAGAGCAAGTGCCGCAAGCTCTCGTGCGTTCACCCCAAGGTCTGCCCGCACCTGCACAAGGACCACACCCCGAGCGTGAACCTGCTCAAGAAGGCGCGAAAGATCCCGGGCATCAAGCAGATCCGCATCTCATCGGGGCTTCGCTACGATCTTTCGATCGCAGACGACAAGGCGGGGCAGGAGTACATGCGCGAGCTCATCACGCATCACGTGGGCGGGCAGCTCAAAGTGGCGCCCGAGCACCTGGACGAAGAGGTCCTGCACCTCATGAAGAAGCCGGGCCTCAAGAACTTCGATGAGTTCGTGAGCTATTTTGACAAGATCTCGGCCGAGGCCGGAAAAGAGCAGTATCTCGTACCGTACTTCATTTCAGGCTTCCCGGGCACGACCCACGAGAAGATGGAAAAGATCCACGGCTACCTGACCGAGCGCGGCTGGAACCTCCAGCAGGTGCAGGCCTTCATCCCGACTCCGATGACGCTTGCGACGGCCATGTACTGGACGGGCATCGACCCCATGACCGGAACCCCGCTTTTTGTGGCCAAGGACTGGAAGGATCGAAAGATCCAGCAGGCGCTCCTGCAGCCGCAAAAGCCCGAGCACAAGAAGATCTTGATGGAGTACCGCCAGGCCCAGCATCGAGATCGCCAGCGCGGCGCGAAACCCGTGCAGGGCAAGATCCCGCTCCACCCGGCGCTCCCACGGGCGCAGGGCCCGCTCTCGCAGGCCGGCGCAGGCCCGAAGGCGGCCGAGAAGCCCGGGCTCAGGCACTCGCGCGTGCCGGGCAAGGTGCTCGGTAAAAAGCTGCTCTTGGATCAACGCTGAGCAGGCAACGTTAGGCGGGCGCTTCGGCACGCCCGTCGCATCGCCCGTCGCTCATGAAGCCGTTGATGTCTGCCCTCTCGAGCGCCGAAGTCCTCGAGCAGGGCGTCGAAGAAGTGATGATGCGCTGGGAGAAACGGGCGCTTGCCGAGGTCTCTGCAGCCTTGGGCCAGAGTTCGCTTGTGCTCAGAAATTCGCTTCCGGTTTTTCTCCGCTCGCTCGTGATCCTCCTGTCCAGGAAGGAGCGCTCCGAACTGCAGATTGGGATCGACGCCACAGCCCTGCTCAGAAGTAGCCAGCTGCACGGCCGCGGTCGCGCTGAAATCCCTGCTTACCTCATGAGCCAGGTGATCGCGGAGTACCACCTGCTGCGCGAGGTGGTGTTTGAGTTTTTGGCCGAGAGCGCCGCGATTTCGACCGAGGATCGGGAGTTGATGACCTCGGCGTTTGAGCAGGCGGTCAATGTCGCGGCGACCGAGTTTGCCCTGGTCATGAGGGAGATCCAGGACCAGTTCATGCTGTCGATCGCCCATGATCTTAAAACCCCGATCACCGCCGCGAAGCTGTCGGGCGAGCTTGCGCTTCGTTCCCCCGGCGGGCTGTCCATGGGCCCGCTTGTTGAAAAAATGATCGGCAACATGAAAAGGATGTCCGAGATGATCGAGACGATCCATGACACGAGCCGGGTGGAGTCGGGGCACAGGCTTTCGTTTCCGATCTCCGAGTGTGACCTCGACCAGGTCGCCCGCGACGTGGCGGTCGACATGAGGCTGGTTTATGGCGGTGAGTTTGAAGTGGACTCGGACGGGCGGCTTTTGGGCGACTGGAACCCCGAGTATCTGCGCCGCGTGATCGAGAACGTGGTGAGTAACGCCGCAAAATTTCGAGCCGCCGGAACTCCGGTCAGCATCCGGATTCGCAAAAGCGGAGAGCTCGCGACGCTCGAAGTGCACAACCGCGGCGAGCCGATCGCGGCAGCAGACCTGGCGCGTCTCTTTGGCGGCTTTCGCTGGAAGTCAGAGGGCGGAACCCAGAAGGGTTGGGGCCTCGGGCTCACCCTCACCCAGGGGATCGTCAACGCCTTCGGGGGCTCGATTGGCGCCGAGAGCACGCGCGAGGGCGGTACGACCTTTAGCGTGACCCTGCCCATCCACGCACAGGCGGTCGTCCGGGGGGATGTTGCATAGGTCGTGTGAAAGGGGGTAGGTTTTCACGCATGAAATCCCTCACACTCCAAGCGGTACAGGACTACTACGGCAAGGTCTTGCAGAGTACGAAAGACCTCAAGACCTCGGCCTGTTGCACGGCTGAGTCGCTGCCGCCCGAGCTTCGCGACACGATCAAGCTGATCCATCCCGAGGTTCTCGATCGTTTTTACGGTTGCGGGAGTCCGTTTCCGCCGGCGCTCGAGGGCCGTACGGTGCTGGATCTGGGCTGCGGTTCGGGCCGTGACGTTTATCTGCTCTCCAAGCTTGTGGGTCCGCGAGGGCGTGTGATCGGGATCGACATGACGCCTGAGCAGCTTGCCGTGGCCCGCAGGCATCAGGCCTATCATGCACAGAAGTTTGGATTCGAGCGCTCGAATGTCGAGTTTGTGCAGGGCTATATCGAAGACCTGGCCCAAGCCGGGATTCAGGATGCCTCGATCGACCTCGTGGTTTCCAACTGCGTGACCAATTTGTCGCCCGACAAGCCGGCGCTTTTTCGAGAGATCTGGCGGGTGCTCAAGCCCGGAGGCGAGCTGTATTTCAGCGACGTTTTTGTCGATCGCAGGCTTCCGGTGCACTGCCAGCAGGATCCTGTGCTGCTCGGAGAGTGCCTGGGGGCTGCCATGTATACCGAGGACTTCAGGCGGCTCATGCTGGAGCTGGGCTGCCGGGATTTTCGCATGATGTCGCAGACGCCGCTGGAGATCCGTGAGCCTGCGATTCGAGCACAGCTGGGCAACGCCCGGTTCAAGTCGATCACGTTTCGCATTTTCAAGATGGATCTCGAAGACAAGTGCGAGGACTACGGCCAGGTGGCCCTGTACCGGGGATCCATTCCGGGTCATCCGCACGCTTTCATGCTCGATGACCACCATCTTTTTGAGGCCGGTCGCCCCATGCTCGTGTGCGGCAACACTGCCGACATGATTTTAAAGAGCGCTTATCGCGAGTACTTCGAAGTCACCGGAAAAAAGGAGACCCACTTCGGACTCTTTCCGTGCGGACCTTCGCCCTCATCCACTCCAGCCGCCTCAGTCGGGCCCACCGGCGGTGCGTGTTGCTGAGGCGGCTGATGGCCGAGGGGGTCGGCACAGGACTCTTGGTTTGTGTCGTGTTTGGGTCAGGGATCATGGGCCAGACCCTCTCGCAGGGAAATGATGCCATTGCCCTGCTAGCAAACTCTCTGGCCACTGCGGCCGGGCTGTTTGTGCTGATTGAGATCTTCGGCCCTGTCTCAGGCGCGCACTTCAATCCGGTGGTGAGCGCATCGGCATGGGCGCAGGGCGGGTTGAATGGGATCGAAGCGCTCTGGCGAATGCTTTTTCAGCTCTTGGGCGGCCTGCTTGGAGTCGGCGTGACCCACCTGATGTTTTCGCGCCCGATCGTTGAGATCTCGACGCATGTCCGGGACGGATTGGGACTTCAGATCGGTGAGCTGGTGGCGACCTTTGGCCTCATGCTCACGATCCACAGCGTTGGGCGCTCGGCGCCTTCTCGCGTGTCCGCGGCGGTGGCCTTGTATATCGGCTCAGCCTATTGGTTCATTTCTTCGACCTCGTTTGCAAACCCTGCCATCACGATCGCCAGGATGTTCACCGACAGTTTTGCCGGCATCGCACCCGGATCCGTCCCTGGATTCATCGCAGCCCAAGTCATGGGCGGAGGATTGGCCTGGGTCTATGGCCGTCGCTTTACTTCGACCCCTTGAACCAGATGTCAAACACGCGACCCACCTCGAGCTTCCCCTTGGAAGTCTTGTAGCTGAACGTGCTGCTCTGCTTGATCAGGGCGCGGCCCTCAAGCTCGATGCTCGAGTTGGGGTTGAAGGCGAGCGAGAACGAGACCACGCCGGCCTCTTTCATGCTCCGCACTTCGCCCTTCTGGGCGACGCTGTCGCTGTTCCGGTCATTCCAGAGCAGGAGCTTTTCGAACACCGCATCCGATGCGTCGATCACGCCGTCCTTGTTCTGGTCGTGCACGGCAAGCGCCTCGAATCCGTTTGAACTTGAGTCGTTGTTGCCAAAGAGCTGCGACTCATCGCGGATGCTTCGATCGCCGTGCGAGTCGATCGCAACGAACGACCCCTGCGAGCCCTTTTCAGGCCAGCTGTAGGTCTCGTCCTTGTTGCCCATCGAGAAGCTCGAGACCCCGGTGAACTCGGGCATCTTCTCGCCCTTGAAGAAGGCCATCAGAGGCGAGTGGTAGGCGCCGCACGAAAGGTCCATGGCAAAGGGTGCTACCGCCACGGAGACCCGCTTTGCGGTCGCCAGTGTCTGAATCGGGCGAAAGCTCACGGGGCCATCGCAACCGCCAAAGCCGCAGTTCGAGGCATTGGCTGCGACATCCTGGGTGAGCTTGTATTCGAGGATCTGGGTCGCCTTGCGGGTGCCGAGCGTAGGGATTTGCGCGATCAGGCGACCCCGTTCGGCCACCGTATTTGCGGCACCTGCGAGAGACCAATTCACACCATCTGCACTCTTCAGCACGCTGACACTGGTCGAGAGGTCCTGCAGTGCCTGGTGCCTGCACACCACTTCAGCCCGGGTCCGTCGGTTGCCAATGGCCCGGGAGGGCTTTCCCAGCTCGCAGTCGACATGGCTGATCTGTGGGTTGCCGCCAGAGGCGGCGTGGGTCATCATAGACGTGACCGTCGAACCGATGACAAAGTCGTGCAGAGTTCCACCCTGGGGGTGGTGGCGGGAGTCACACACATATTGAACGTTTCCAGTTCCGTGGGCACAGAAGCTTGCCCCGCCGGCGCTACAAGTGTTTCCATTGAAGCCCGTTTGAGCGTTGGCGGCGACCTGGCGCAGGCAGCTAAAGGCCGAAGACTTGCTGGTCAACAGCAGTGTGCCGGGCCCGGCAACGCGGTACCACTCGGTCGAGTTGTCGTTGAACTTGATTTTGTAGTCCAGAAAGAGCGTGGTCGAAGACAGGGTGTTGGCTGCGTTACTCGTGTTTCGGTTGTTCTGGGCTGCACACGAATAACGCGCCTCGAGCGTGAAGGCCCCCTCTGCCGGGGCCTCCGCCGCCCGGGGAGGGTTGGGCATCGAGTCCATCGACTGGACCGTCTCATCGGCTCTTCCGGCGGACGGAAGCAGCATGAGCGCTGCGGAGAATGCTGTTGAAATCCACGAATCGAGTCTGGTTTTCATGTTTCCTCCCCTCAAGGCTGGTTGTCGAAGTCGATCTTAAACCCAATTGCAGGAAGCGAGATGCTGTCTCGTCTGAAGGTCACTTTGGCGACCCGGTCGGCAATGCGAACGGGCATGGGCCCCCAGGGCTGGGCTCCGCCACCCACCCAGCGGGAGCGCAAAAACTCACCCTTGGGCGTGAGCTCGTATTTGATGAGGTGCACCTCGATGAGGCGCGCCCGCGTGTTCATCGCATCCATCGGGGGCAGGCTCCTGAGAAAAGTGTCGGGGTTTTGGCCAAATACGGTGCTGCTTGCTGCCGGATGCTGGAACCGGATGAGCGTATCGAGCGCGTCGCCCGATGCCGGGATCTTGACCAGATCGCCGCCATTGGGGTTGGCCTGGACGCCAGAGGCGTAACCCACATAAATCGAGGGCCGCACATAGGGCACCTCGGCCGATCCGCCGCAGTTTGCGTTTTGCCCCCCGGATTGGGCCTGTGAACAGTTGAACTGAAGGGGCGACACGGTCTGGCCTGTGCAGTAGCAGCGATCATGCGGTCCCTGTTTGACGATGGACTCGGAAAGGGAGCGTAGAAGAAAGACCTTGCCGTCGATGAAGCGCCCCGGGTCAGCGGGGGGGAGGTTATTCACGGCTCCGTTCCGGTTAAGAGCCACGTAGTTTGGCCAGGAATAGGCGTTGCTCGGATCATAAACCGAGCTCATGCCATCGTTTCGGGCCTCAATCATCACTATGAAGCTCGCATTGGGCTGAGCTGCCGTGGGGCGAGCGAGAGTCCGTGTGCGTCGGCACTGGGGAAGCGTGTCCGAGCAGCTGAGGGCGAGACTCAGCTCAAAGAAGGGCTCATTTGGATAGGGCGCATCCGATAAAGAGCTGAGCGCATTGAACGAAGGTGCCATTCGACGAAGGTCGTTTCTCAGCACCGACGAGAGCAGCCTCTGGTCGGCCAGGATCGATAGGTCGTCGACTGCCGACTTTTCGGTCTTCTTGAGCTGGAGCAGAACCTGGTTGGTGGTGATCATCAGCGCGCCGACTGCTGCCATGGCAAGCATCAGTTCGATGAGCGAGATGCCCGAATTGGGCGATGCGGCCTTCATTTGGACACCACCGTAAAAAAATGCTCCTCAGCATGGGGGCTCTGCGCGAAGAGGGTGGGATGGTAGAGAACGAGCCTCACCTTGTAGATCCCGAGGTAGTGTTCGGTCTGGTCGCCCGGGCTGTTGGGAGGGCAGGCATTGGGATTCGAGCACACCTTCATTTGCTCAATGATCGCAAGCGCACGGCCCGGACAGGTGGGGCAGGCGCTCGGACTACCGAGGTACTCTTGGTCCCAGTGATAGCTCCAGGCGTTGGGTCCCTGAGACTGGAGGTGGGTGACCAATGCAGTGAGATCACTGGGGTACTGGGAGGTCGGCATGAAGCTTTTCGGAAAGATCTCCGCCCGTGCGCGGAACTGATCGACCAGGCTCTGGACCATCATGGCGCGCGCATCGAGCGTTCGCTGACGGACCTTGAACCGCTTGAGGCTGATCGATTGCTGGCCCACCGCGAGCGCAAGGGTGATGATGACCCCCGAAGCGACCATCACCTCGATCAGGGTGGCCCCCATTTCGTTCAAGCGCGAGCGCATCACAGCACTCCCTTCTTGGAGAGCAGAAAGAGTCTCCAGCGCTTGGTCCACTGCGACGGACCGCACTTCCAGCCATCCTGCGCGTAGCCGCACTCCGGGTCGATCGTAGACCAGGTAAATGGAATCGCGCGTTCGAGCAGCGATCGCGGCTCGCAGGTGTTGAAGATCCTCTGCTGATCGGTGGTCATCGCAAAGATCGAGGGAATAGTGCCTGACCCATACGCCGCAGGACAGGAGAGTGGCAGCGGTTGGTTGGTCCTCAGAAATCCATAGGCCCCGAGCAGGCGCTTTCCAATCGGGTGCTCCACCGGGAAGAAGGAGATGTTTTGCGTCAGCGCTCCCACGACCTCAAACTGGCCCATGATGAAGGTGCCAACGAAGTTCAGGGGCTGCGTGCGCCCGGTTTCGATCCTCATGCGATCGCAGTTCATGAACCCGACGACCAGCGTGACATCCGGAAGGATCACGCAGGTCTTGACCGGCGAGTACACGAGCGGCCTGAAGCCGTTTGTGGTGCTGATGCCCTTCCAGAGATGCCCGGCACGCGTGCTGACATACACATTGTTGTCATCATAAGCGCTGGTCCAGAGGCTCCTCGCATTGATCCAGCTCTCCGCTACGGAGGCGTTTGCTCCGGAGATCACGAGGTTTGCCACGGGCTCCTCGGACATTGATGCCAAATTGAAGGTGCTCGGCTCAGAGAACGTCCACGAAAGCCGCGAGGTGGCCGCTGCAAACGAGTCGGATTGGACGAGCGCGTCGTTTCCGCCCACCTTGAAGTAGTCGTAGAACAGGAGCTCCATCGGATCAAAGCCCTGGCGGGGGTTCTGGACCGTCGGAAGGAACTGTGGAGTCTCGCCCTCCCACTCGACGTTTGAAAAGAGCCCCGGCGCATTTTGC
>CAIOHW010000081.1 GCA_903858195.1 Oligoflexia bacterium
CGCTCAACGTCGCGCTCTCGATGCGGCTCCTCTGATCCGTCCATAAACCACGCAAAAAGGCCCGGAGCTGATGCTTCCGGGCCTTTTTCATTTCTGGCAGGCCATTTGCTCAAGCCTGCCGTATGCAATGCCGCAAGAGCTGGATCTGCAACCTGCTGCCCCCAATACTGCTCCTCACTACGGGACTGAGCCAGATCCCGACCGCCCGGGCCGAAACTGACCCGCGCCGCGGTGAGCAGGAGCTGCGCTACCTCGGCGTCCTGTTTGGACCATCCCTCTCCGATTGGTCCGCCTACCAGCCCGACGGCGAGACTCCGGTTTCGCTGCGAAGCTTCCTCACCTGGAACCTGCGCTTGGAGGACGGCTGGCGTTTTGGAGTCACCGGGTCCTGGAGCTGGCAACCTGTCCTGGAGCAGGAGCTCGCCCTGAGAGATCCGTTCGTGAAGCTCGCCAAGCCCAACCTGCTGCGCATCGGGCCAGTCTCGCTCTACTCCGACCTGCGCGTGCACCTTCCCATCACCACCGCATCACGAAACCGTGACCTCTGGTGGGCGCTCCAGAGCTTCAATAGCCTCGACTGGGTCGCCCCCTGGGGAAGTCTCGGACTTTACAGCTCGGCCCGCTACAACCAGTACGGCTCCCTGGGCGAGGGTGATGAGTGGGAGTTTTACGTGGCCCCGAGCGTCGAGCTCCGTCTCTCCCAGCGACTGGCCGTCGGCACCCTGCTGGAGTGGGGGGGCGGTGTGCCCTACCGCAGGGAGACAGCCGTACTCTTTTCAGATGGTTTTAGCCTGCAGCCGGGCGTCAGTTGGGATCTGTCCCCCAACCTCAACCTAGGTCCATTTCTCCGGGTTCCCTTGGGAGGGGCGGCACGACAGACAGCCCTTGGATTCACCCTCAGTTGGAAAATTGACAGCTGGAATCTCAGGCCACTTTAAAGGGTTGTAGAGCACGGTTTTCTCGCCTTACACTTAAGGAGAGGAGATCGGTCGGATGTCCCAATTGGGATTCCCAAACAGATGGTATCTGGAACTGGAAGGCAGGCGGATGGGTCCGTTCTCGCCTGAGCAGATTCTTGGACTGCTTGCCGACGGTGAGATCCCCGAAAATCTCCATGTCAGTCCCGATCCGACTCTTGCCGAGCGTTATGGCTTTTCGGGCTCGATGACCGCATCGGCCATGCGTGAGGTCTATTTCTCCGATTCGCGCATCCCTACGGCGGCGCAGCCATCCCTAAACGAAAAATACGAGAACCACGAGAACAGGGATCCGCCTGATGCTCCTCCAGTCGAGAGCGACGCGGACCAGGATCTGGCCACCGCCAGGAGACTCTTTGACCTCTTCCAGACCGCCCGTGAAAAGCGCGCGGCCCGGTTTGCCCCCTCGGTCCAGAATGCAGGTCCCAAGAGCTCGGTCGTCCTGGGCGACCGTCGGATCATCGCGGCTGCAGCGGCACTGATCGTGGTGGGTATTTCGGTCTGGGGTGTTTCCCGCAAGGAAGCCGGGGTCGAACGCGAAATCGCCCAAGTACAGGCCGTAGCGACCCAGACCCCCGGAGTAGCGAGCCTTCCATCTGCCGATGCTCGGCCCAAGTCCGTGCCTGCAACCCAGCCCAAGCCCGTGGTCCGAAATGCTTGGAAGCCCGGCAAGACCGTCGCAAAGATCACTCCCCCGGCCCGTCCGACCCGTGATCGCCGGGAGGATGAGCGTCGGGATGACCGAGATGAGGATCGCAGGGACGACCTGCGCGCAGACAGCTGGGATGATCGCGAGGGTGAGTCCGACGTGGAACGCGCTCAGGCAGGCAGCGCCGGCAGGCGTGGCAAGTCCAAGTCCAAGGCTCGAGATCGGGCCGACCAGGACCGTGACCTCGAGAACGATCCAGATCAGGACTCAGACCGCCAGACGGCGTCTGCTCCCGATGGCCCGGCAGGTCTGCTCAACCAGATGGCAACCGACACTGGACTGCAGCAGGGAGGCCCCGGCTCTCCCGAAGACTCCCCATAGTGGACCCGCATCCGGCGTGAGCCCCTATTGACTCACCCCTGCCTAAAGCCTAGCTTCGGCGCGTGACCAGAAAGTTCATCGTCTTTGAGGGTACGGAAGGGGCTGGAAAGTCCACCCTGATCACCGAAGTTCGTCGCCTGCTCGAGTCCATGGGCAAGGTCGTGGTGATGACCCGCGAGCCCGGTGGCGTTGCGGTGGCTGAAAAAATCCGAGGTCTGATCCTGCACGAGGAAATGTCACCTTGGACGGAGCTCTTTCTCTATGAGGCCGCGCGCGCCGAGCACCTCGAGAAGGTGATCCAGCCCGCACTGGACCGGGGCGCCTGGGTGCTCTGTGATCGGTTCACCGACTCGACCCTCGCCTATCAGGGACACGCCCGGGGCCTCCCGTGGAAGGACGTCACCACCCTGAACCGCCTTGCCACCCACGGACTTGAACCCGACCATGTGGTCTGGCTCGATATTGACCCCGCACTGGGACTCTCGGTGGCGCAGGATCCCAATCGCTTTGAAGCTGCAGGCGTCGAGTTTCAGAAGAAAGTCCGCGCGGGATTCCAGAAGGCCATGCGACAGGACTCCAAGCGCAAGCCTCGCAAATGGATCCGCCTGCGCGCTCGCTCGGCCAATCCCGATGCGATGGCCCGGCTGCTGGTCGCGAAACTGATGCCCAAGCACAAGCCCGCTTCTCGCAGGTCCTCGCGATGAAGGCCCCTGCGATCCTGAAAAGCCCGGTGCTTCCCATTCCTGAGCAGGTGGCCTCCCACCACCTCGAGACGTTGCTTCCGTGGGCGCGCAGCTGGAGGGAACAGGACCGCGTGCCCCCCGTATTGCTGCTCACCGGGATCGAGGGCGTGGGAAAGCGGAGCATCTCGTACTACCTTGCCCAGTGGTTGCTGTGTGAAAAGGGCGGCTTCTCGAAGGCACCTGACCCGGCTTTGGACGAGGGTGGCGGTCCAGGCCTTTTTGGGGGCGAGATC
>CAIOHW010000082.1 GCA_903858195.1 Oligoflexia bacterium
CTGGCGGCCCTGCTGGAGCGGGCTACGGCGCCGGAGGCTTCGCTATGAGCTCGAAACCCCAAGCGGAGAAACCGCGCTGGTCCCACTGCAACGAGTGCGGCCACGAGACCCTCCATAAGGTCGTGAAGCTGATCCGGAAGTCTCGCGACTTCAACGATGACGATTACCCGGTCAGCGTGGGGAGCAACTGGCGCATCTTGCAGTGCTGCGGGTGCCAAGAAGTGTCGATGAGCCGGACCGACTGGTGCTCGGAGGACGACCCGCATGATCCAGCGGTCCCGGCCTATTTCCCTCCTCGGGTCTCGCGGCGCAAGCCTGATTGGCTGGTCCGCAGGGAGGTCCCAAGCTACCAGGGCCTGCTCGATGAGGTCTACGCGGCCCTGCACGCAGACAGCCGAAGGCTCGCCATGATGGGCGCCAGGGCCATCATCGACAAGGCGATGGCGAAGCTGGTGGGCGACCAAGGCAGCTTTGCCCAGGGCGTCCAAGCCCTCGTGGATGCCGGCCTCATCGGCAAGCCCGAGCGTCCCCTGATCGAGGCGGCATTCGATGCGGGCTCCGCCACCATGCACCGAGGGCATCAGCCCACGGCCGACTCGCTCAACACTGTCATTGACATCGTCGAGCGAATCGTCCACGCGGAGGTTCTAGCCGAAAAGGCCAAGGAGCTGGCCGCAGCCACGCCGCCCCGTCCCCCGCGCGCGCCCAAACCAAAGAACACTCAGAAGAAAGCCTCCAAATGAGCGCGATCAAGATCCCTAAGAAACTCATCGAGGTAGCGCTGCCGCTCGATGACATCAACGAGGCTGCGGGACGCGAGAAATCGATCCGCAAAGGGCATCCTTCGACGCTTCACTTGTGGTGGGCGCGCCGCCCCCTCGCTGCAGCTCGTGCAGTCCTCTTTGGACAGATGGTCAACGATCCCGGCTACGAGCGGAGCCTGGGCCGTGGTGTGAACAAAGAGAAGGCCAAGGCCGAGCGGGACCGCTTGTTTGACTTGCTGCGCCGCTTGGTGGTCTGGGAGAACACTAGCAACGCCGGGCTCTTCGAAGAGGCTCTCCAGGAAATCCAGAAGAGCTGGCGCGAGACCTGCGAATTGAACAAGGGGCACCCGGACGCGGCGACACTGTTCAACCCCGACAAGCTTCCCGAGTTTCACGATCCCTTTGCCGGAGGCGGTGCCCTTCCGTTGGAAGCCCAGCGACTAGGGCTGGTCAGCAACGCCTCGGACTTGAATCCCGTGGCCGTGCTGATCAACAAGGCCATGATCGAGATCCCGCCAAAGTTTGCGGGCTTGAAGCCGGTTGGTCCCGTCCCAGGCGGCCCATCGCAGGGCCAGGTGATAGACGAGTGGCGCGGAGCTGCCGGGCTCGCTGAGGATGTCCTTCGCTATGGTGCCTGGATCCGCAGCGAGTCCGAGCGGCGGATCGGTAAGTTCTACCCGAGCGTGCCTTTGCCCCCAGAGCATGGGGGCGGCCAGGCCACCGTGGTGGCCTGGCTTTGGGCCCGGTCTGTCGCCAGCCCCAACCCAGCCTTCTCCCATGTCCATGTCCCCCTGGTCTCGAGCTTCATCGTCAGCTCAAAGAGCGATGGAGACGCATGGATCGAGTCGTTGGTCGAGGGCGACTCCTATCGATTCAAG
>CAIOHW010000083.1 GCA_903858195.1 Oligoflexia bacterium
CCATGGACAAGTCGCCCCGCGGTCTCGATCAGGTCATGTCCCAGGCGGCATCCTGGGTGGACGCACAGTGGACCACGGCCTCTGCCAATGCCTCCCGTGAGCTTGCGACCGAGCTTGCCGAGATGAGGCGTGTTCGCGATCAGGCCCGTTTCGAAAAGGCCGTGCTGCTGGGGCAGTCGCCTGCAGCTCTTGCCCAGTTCATGGAGTTTTGCCGGCAGGGCTTTTTTGCCGAAAAATCGTGCGAAAACGCCCGGGTTCTTTCGGTTCAGCTCAAAAACCAACCCGCTTTGCTCGAAGTGCTCGCCCTGCTGGGGCCCTCGCAGGGCTCCATGCTCGCATCCGAGCTCGAGCGCTCGGGTGAGTTCGGCCGTGCCGCCGACCTGTTGGAAAAGCAGGGTGCCGGAGCTGCGGGTGCGCAGGCTGCACTCAAGCTTGCGCTGCTGCGTGAGCTCTCGGGCGACGCACAGGCATGGCGTCGATCGGTTTCGAGCCTGATGTCGAAGGTGGCTGCAGGTTCGCTCAAGCTCTCCGAGGGCGAAGAGAAGCTCTGGCTCTCGATGGCCCGTGATTCAGGCGCGATTGCGGATTCGGGTGCCTCTGCCATGAAGGGTTTGAAATCAGCCGGGGTGCGCGGTCAGCTTGCCGAGCAACTCGAGCAGGCAGGCAAGGGGAGTGCTGAAACCCGCAAGATCATCCTGGGCTCAGCCCTCATGACCGGGCCCACCTGGAAGAAGTGGGTGCTTGAAGATCTGGATGCGCGAATCGCATCCCAGAAGCAGATCGGCTTCTATGGCCGGAACTCCAAGACCCAGTTTGAGCGCAGGCTCAAGTCCGTGGCTTCCATCGCGGCTCAGGCCGATCTCTGGATTTCCAAGGGGGATGAGTCGGTTCGCGTGGCGATCGCCTCCAAGCTCCAGGGAGTTTATGAGGATCTTGCCCGTGAGATCCGTGAGAGTCCGATTCCGGACGGCATCCCCGAAGAGGCGATTCCCGAGCTCAAGGCCGGACTCGATGAGATGGCTCGTCCGTTTGAAGAGAAGTCCAAAGTGTATGCTGCTGCTGTCGTGCCGGTAGCGGACTCTGTGGTGGCACAGGCGGCGCATCCCGCGCAGTCCGATACCCGGCAGATGAGCAAGGCCATGGTCCTGCTGGCACGGGACCCTGACTCGGTGGCAGTGCTCACCGAGCTTAGGGATGAATATCGGTCGCTCAAGAAGGAGCGACTGGCGAGTTACTTCGAAGGCCGACTTCAGGCCGGGAGGAATCCATGAGGGATTTTTCGTTGAGGGTTGGGTTGACCGCGTTCGCGCTGGTCGTGTCCGTGGGTGCAGCCGGCGGGGCATTGGCTGCCGCGCCCGAGTCCGTGACTCAGGTCAAGTACCGCTCGGGCAAGGAAATCCGCTTTGATGAACTTCTGATCCAGGGCCAGATGAAGCGCCCCGAGGTCAGCGTGGTCACTGGTGATCAGGCTGAGTTCTCGAACGGGCTGCTTCGTCTTCGCGAGAATTTTCTGGATCATGCCGCAAATGATCTGGGTGAGGAGATTCAGTGATGAGTGCCACCTCGCTCTGCCTCAGGGATGAAGCAGGAAACCTGATCAAGGTCTTCGCCTCGGCAAACGGGACTCTGACCTTTGGTCTTCATCAGCTTTTTGGCTGGGTCTCGGACTCGGCCTCGCGCGAGCGTTTGAGCCTGCAGAGGCGAAATGGCCGCAGCAGGGCTCGTAGGCTTGCCGATGGAGCAGGTTGGCTCTGCCGGATGCGACTCTCAAGCGGTGTTCTTGAGTCCGTGGACGCCTGCTCGGTGCAGGCTGCAGCCCCCGGTATCTGGAAGGTGCAGACCCCCAAGGGTATGCTCGAGATCAGCCAGACCCTGTCGAGTGCGATGGGGGGTTCGTTTTCAAACGTGGTGCTCGATCGCGAGACGCAGTCCGATCGCACCCTCGAAAAGAGCCTTGCCGCCGCATCCGTCCTGGCACTCTTGCTGCTCATCGTGGGCTACCTCGGCGGACCCTCGGTCGAGCAGGTGGCCGAGGCGCCGCTCATGGAGCCGGTCACGGTGAAGATCCTTCCCGAGGTACAAAAGGCCGTGAAGGTCGTGAACCCGATCTCGGAGAATGCGCTTCCCAAGGCTGTTCAGAAGGTGGATGCGCAGGCCCGCCGGGCAATCCAGCAGAACCTCGGGTTTCTCGGAATGCTCGGAAGCAAGCACCTGAGCAAGGCGCTGGGCGGTGCCAAGACTTCGCTTCAGGGCAGCGCAGGCGCCGGTGCAGGCGGTGACCAGGGAAGCGGCGGGGAGCTGCTCGTGGGCCTGGGTCAGGGCGTGAAGCGCACCACCGTGGGCAATAGCGGTGTGGCCGGGCTCGGCGGTGTCGGCACCAAGGGTGCCGGCGGCGGCAACGGAGGCTACGGCAACTCTGCAGTGGGTTCGGGCGAGGGTCGTGCTCTTTCTGCCATGGCCGTGTCCAATGACGTCGTGCTCGAAGGTGGCCTCGACCGCGCGGTCATCCAAGCTACGATCGCCAAGTACCTGAGCCAGGTGCGTGCCTGCTATGAACAGGGTCTCTCGCAGAGCCCAGGCATCAATGGCACCGTGACGATGAACTTTGAAGTGAGTCCTGTAGGAAGCCTCGGCTTTGCCCGTGTGCAGAAGAGCACGCTCGGACATGCCGGAACTGAATCCTGTATTGCCCAGCGCATGATGGGCTGGAAGTTTCCGAAACCCCTGGGTGGCGTTGCCGTGAAGGTCAGTTATCCCTTCCTGCTGCGTCCGGTTGGAGGATGAATCGATGAACCTGAAGCGTAATCTCGTAGGCATTTCGACCCTTCTCGCGCTGGCAGTCTTTACGGGCTGTGAGACCGATCCGTTTAAGACGGCTCCGGGCAACCTCACCTCCACCAAGCCTGTTGACCGTCCGGTGGGCAAGCCCTGGGGCATTGATGTGCCTGACCAGATGGAGTTCACCGAAGGGCGCACCGATGAGTACGTGATCCAGGCCGATGTGCCTGCTCCGGCCAAGGCCCTGATCGCCATGAGCGACCTGCCTCCGGGGGCGCGTTTCAACGGCTCGACGGGCAAGCTGGTCTGGACCCCTGATTTCTCGGCCGGCAACGACTCGCGTGACCCTTCGTCGGATCTCAAGACCTACCGTTCCCGCATCCTGCTCTCAAGCACGCTTGAGCCGCAGTCGGTGGTCGAAAAGTCGGTTCTGCTTGTCGTGCACAACGTATCTCGTCCCGTGGATCTCGAGTGGCAGCAGGGCATGCTGCAGATTCGCGAAGGGGCCGAGTTCAAGACCCGCGTTCGCATCAAGAGTGCAGACTTCCCGCAGGGGCCTTTCGGTTTTTTCATTTCCGGGCTGCCGTCGGGCCTTGAGATCAGTGCAGATCCGGCCGATCCCGCGACGTTCCAGCTGCGGGTGACTCCTCCCATGGATACGATCACGCACCAGGATGATTTCATCTCGGGCGGATTCCAGGGAATCTGGAATGCAAAAATTCTGGTGGTCGATCCCTCCGGCAAGCGCACCGAGCTTCCGGTGGATTTCCGTGTGTTTGACTCGCGCCAAAATGCCCTCGTGTCGGCACCGGCGATGGTTCAGGCCGTGGCGGATGCCCGGTTTCAGCTCACTGCCGAAGATCCGAACCGCGAGAAGGCGCCCCTGATCACGGTCGAGGGTCCCTCGATGGGGACCGTGACCGTCGACGAGGATGATGATGGTTTCATCTCGCGTCGTGCGATTCGTTGGCACAACATTCCCGAGGCCGCACTCGGCAAGGCCCATCAGTTCAAGATCAAGGCCTGCGTCTACGGGAGCAGGCTTGCCCAGGATCGCTGCATGACCCATGTCACCGAGGTCCGCCTCGAAGCGCAGCTCCTGAAGGAGCCCGCCTTTGATCGCGCCCAGTGGCCCGTGGGAGAGCTTCGCTACTTGCGCGCGGGAGAACAGCTCCGGGTCAAGCTTCCTGCCGCGAACCAGAACTCCGACAACTATCCGCTGAATTTTGCGATCGAGCCGGCTTCCATGCGAAGCGAGGTCGAGTACAAACTCGGAGAAATCCTGCTCAAGCCCACCCAGCCGGGATTCAAG
>CAIOHW010000084.1 GCA_903858195.1 Oligoflexia bacterium
AGGCCCTGCTCCAGGCCCGGGCTCGCGCGAGGTCGGCGCAATGGCCGATCCTTGTCGATGTGGATCCATCAGGGATAGGATAGGGGTCGATGTCCGACGAGAACCCAGAGTCAGGCCAGCCCGCCAAGCGCAATTACGGGAGCGCGCGGATGCGCGCCAAGATCGAGCAGGAGATTGCCCAGGCCGAGGCCGAGCGTTTGAAGGAAAACCTCCGCAAGCGACTCGAGATCGCGCGCATGGGGGTGAACAGCATGGTCAAGGAATCCTTCGGAGAGGCCACGCGCTCATTCCTGACCTACATCCGATTGCTCGAGCTTTCCAAGAAGGTGGAACCGGGAAGGTTGCATCCCTCGCTCTTTGATTCCAAGACGGACCTTCCCGAGCTCGTGCTTTTGACCGGGATCTATTGGGATCTGGCCCGGACCTTTGACCGGGTCAAGGGCAGGCGAAACAAGCGCGAGCACGTGCACTACCTCGAGCAATTCGTGGTGTTTGCCCAGTCGGCTTCTTATAAGCCGCTTTGCGCCGAAACGCTGCGAAAGTACCTCGCGGCAGAAAAGGCGATCAACCGAAGTGACTTCAAGGCCGCCTACAAGCAGCTGGGCGGAACCACCTGCTTCATCGCAAGCTCGCTGCTGGACTTCACCCATCCCGATGCAGTGCGCACCCTGTGTCGCCTGCGGGACGAGAAGCTGGTCCGGTATCGCCTCGGTCGCTGGTGGGTGTGCCGCTATGAGGAGTATTCCCCGCGAGTCGCTGCCATTCTGGATGCGTCACCCCGACCGATCAGGCGGGCTGCTGCCTGGGTGGTTGACGCCCTTGCCGGACTCGCAGGCCGGCTTATTTAAAGAATGTTCCAATCCTCTCGGGGCGGAACGTGAACTGCTTGTCGGTCATGTCAAACCAGATGGAGAGCCAGACGAACATGGCCTTTCCCTTCACGTTCTCAAGCGGCACAAAGCCCCAGAAGCGTGAGTCATTCGAGAAGTCACGGTTATCGCCCATCACGAAGACGTGGCCCGAAGGAACGGTCTGGGGCCCGTAGTTCTGGGTGGAGATGTTGTTCCGGTCCGTGAGCACGACAGGGTTTCCAGCATCAAAATGTTCCTGGAAAGCCTGCATGCTGGTGGGGCTGTACTTGTCGGCATCCAGCACGGCCAGCACCTCATTGGCCTGGGCCGGGTCCACGGGCTCGTGCGGAATGGCGTTTCCGTTCAGGTAAACGACCTTGTCCCGGACTTCAACGGTGTCGCCTTCGACCGCGACCACGCGCTTGATGTAGTGCAGGCTCTCGTCGCGGGGGTAAAGGAACACGATGATGTCGCCCCGGCGGGGCGATGGTCGCTTGACCAGGGTGATGGGCCCGCTCTCAAGCCACTCCGAAAACGGAAGCCTGAGGCCGTAGGCAAACTTATTGACGAAAATGTGGTCTCCCACCAGCAGGGTGGGGATCATCGAGCCCGAAGGGATCTTGAAGGCCTCGATGATGCTCGAACGGATCATGAACACGAGGAAAAGGGCGGTGCCCAGGGAGATCAGGTTGTCGATCAACCATTTCTTGCGACTGATGGGGGCCGGCTGGCCGTTTGCCTGCGTGTTGGGCTCGTTCATGGTCATTTTCGGACTTAACCCATGCTCGCGGGGAATGTCCATTTAATGGTAGCCTTGGCGGCGTGAGGACCCTCGACCTTTACCTGATCGCCGCCTTCATCAGGAACTTCCTGCCCGCCTGGCTTGGCCTTGCCGCGCTTTTTTTCAGCCAGGATATCTTATTTGATGTGGTCGAGCTGCCTTATCCGGCGCACCAGATCATGTATCGCGCGCTTCTCACGCTGCCTCAAAATTTTCTCCAGATCGCCCCTCCCGCGGTTCTTGCCGGCACCGTGATGACCCTCTCCGGCCTCGGGCGAACGGGCGAGCTCACAGGATTTTTCTCGGTGGGCTATGGTCGGCCGAGGGTGCTGGGTGTCCTTCTTTCGACCGTGGCAGTCCTTTCGATTCTGCTGCTCGGCTTTCAAGATCGGCTCGCCCCGCTTTTTGTTCGCAAGCGTACGGCCTACACCTGGCAGGTCATGAAGAAGCGGCCTGACTTCTTTCTCGACTTCAAGAAGGACAAGATCTGGTATCGGTCGCGCAACCTCATCTTCAATCTCAAGACCTTTGATGCCAACAACCGCACGATCCACGGCATGTCGGTCTACACGCTGGATGAGGACTTTCGACTGGTCCAGCTGCTCGATGCAGCCAAGGGAGTCTACACTTCCTCGGGATGGAAACTGATCGACGGAACGGTCACGGTCTTCGAAGAGAATAATCCATTTCCGCTCTCCCAAAAATTCGCTCTCAAGGACCTTCCCATCAGCGAGACGCCGCAGGATTTTCAGGAGATCGAGAAGGAAGTCGATACCCTCCGGCTTCATGAGCATTGGCAGTACATCCGCAGATCTGCCTCGGCCGGCCTTAATACCCGGTCGTTCGAGGTGGGCTTTCACTCGCGTGTGGCCATGTGCTTCATTCCGCTCGTGATGTGTGCGCTGGGGGTTCCGTTTGCCATGCGGAGCCGGCGTTCGGGCGGCCTCGGAAAGGATCTGGGCATCGCCTTTGCGGTGACCTTTTTCTATTGGCTTTTCTATTCCGTGGGTCTATCCCTCGGCAAAAATGGCGTCCTGCCCCCGTGGCTGGCCGCCTGGGCACCGAGCATGATTTTCGGATCCCTCGCCCTGTCCCTCAACCGCTTGAAGGCCCAGTAACCTCTCCATGGCAAAGCTCAAGATCTACACCTTTCCAGACGCGGTGCTCTCGCAGAAGGCTCTCCCGATTTCGCGCATCGAAGCTCGCCATCGCAAGCTTGCCGAAGACATGCTGGAGACCATGTATGACGCGCCCGGTGTGGGGCTTGCAGCCAACCAGGTGGGCTTGCTCGAGCGCATCATCGTCGTCGACACCGATTACGAATACCTCGAGCTTGAGGCGGGCGAGAAGCCGCCCGAGGGTGCCGAAGTCATGGGCGGTGGAGTGATCACCGGCAAGAACCCACGAGTCATCATCAACCCGGAGATCATCCGTCGCGAAGGCAAGGTCCAGTCCAAGGAGGGCTGCCTTTCGGTGCCGGAGTACACGGCCGAGATCGAGCGCGCCAAGATCATCACCGTCGAGTATCTGGATCTGGACGGAGTCACGCGCACGCTGGATGCCGAGGGCCTGTTTTCGATGTGCATCCAGCACGAGATGGATCACCTTGAAGGCAGACTTTTCATCGACAGGCTGAGTCCGGCCAAGAAGGAGCTCGCAAAAAAGAGGCTCTTGGGTGAGCGAATGGCCCGTGAGGCCTCCGGTGACCGGGGTCCGGGCTCGGATCTCTTTGACATGGGAATGCCCAAGGGACGCAAGTGAGCCGGCTTCGGGCGGTGTTCATGGGTACGCCTGATTTTGCCGTGCCCGCACTCGAGGCACTCAGCCGTTCCTGCGATGTGGTTGCCGTCTACTGCCAGCCGGATCGCCCGGTCGGGCGTGGGATGGAGCTCAAGCCGCCACCCGTGAAAGTTGCAGCACAGGCGCTGGGTATTGCGGTTCACCAGCCCGAGAAGCTCTCGGCTCCCGGTGAGTTCGAGAAGCTTGCCGGGCTTAACCCGGACGTGATTGCCGTTGTGGCGTTTGGCCAGATCCTGCGCCAGAACGTGCTCGACCTGCCGAGGCTCGGTTGTGTGAATGTGCACTCCTCCCTGCTCCCGCGCTGGAGGGGGGCTGCCCCGATTCAGTGGGCGATCCTGGCGGGAGATGTCGAAACGGGTGTCTGCACCCAGAAGATGGTTTTCAAGCTCGACGCAGGCGAACCAGGTAACGGCTGCGGTGGCCGAGATTCAGGCCACGCTGGTCGCGCTCGGCGTTTGGGCAGCGTAGGTAGTTGGACTCCCGGGGGCTTCGGCCCTCGGGGTTTTTACTTAACCAGGAGAACACCATGCAATCGAAATTCGCGGAAACGGCCGAGCACTTTGGTC
>CAIOHW010000085.1 GCA_903858195.1 Oligoflexia bacterium
ACCTTTGATTTTACAAACCGGGGAGCCACCACCCAGTTGTTGCTCCCCGTGGCCCCGTCCTTGGGCTCAAAGGGATAGAGCGGAGCTGCGCTCTCGATGCGGGCCTGGTCACCCCGAGGGCCGGACCGATATTCGCCGGGCTTTAAGATCGGCGTCTGCCACGGAAAATCCATCTTGAGCGGATGCCCCTGCCGGGCATGGGTGTCGGTCACGATGTCCTGCTCAAACGAACGGCTCGTCTGGTCAAAAGCCTGCAGGAGCAGCATCAAAAGCGTGTCACGCACCGTCCAGGGGTCACTGCGCCACACTGGGGTGGATTCGGCGTTTACGCCGCGGGCGTAGGCTTCCAGCCGTTCTCGCTCGTCAGCAGGCAGGCCCCGTTCGAGCTTCGCAGCGCGGCGCTCGAGCTCGAGGAGCCGCAGCACGAAATCTCCCTTGATGAAAGAAAGCCCGCCCTCCTCGGCAAGCCTGCCCCGGCCCGTCTGGCGCAGGATGCGCATCTGTTCGGCCCTTCCACGCGAGTGAATGCGGCCAAAGCACTCAAACGACTCCATCTCGCTCTGGGCCACCCCCTGAATGATGCCGTGCTCGATCACTGAGATCTGGCAATCGGCCATCGAACGCAGGGGCAGGACCAGGGCCAAGCCCAGAACAGGCAGCAGCACGGAAGTTTTCTTCATGCCGGAACGGTAACGAGGTGGGATTCCGGCCGCAAGTGGGGGTTGCGATCCATGGCCGCCCGGAATACGAAGTTCACAGGGGTTCATCCCCGGGAGAAAACCACATGAACGCACGCTTGGTCTCGTCACTCGCCCTTTTGGCAACCCTCACCCTCTCTGCCTGCGGCAAGGTGGGACCCTACACCGTCGAGATCGAACCCAAGCAGCGCGTGAACATCGTGACCCTCTCGGAGGGCGAGCTTGCGCTCGAGCCCGGGCAGAAGCTCAAGGGCCTTGCCACTTACTTTCCTGCGACCAAAAGGCTTGAACTCGAAGTGGGAAGCGAAAAGCTCGTTTTTAGAAAAACAAAGATCAACCCGGACACCGGCGAGCTCACGGCTCACCCGGATTTTACCGAAGTCCGCACCACCTCGGGCGATGCGCTCGGGCTTCAGTCCAAGCGCTCGCTGGTGTGCAATCCCGACTGCGAACGCGTCGAACGCGAAACCCGCGTCGAAGACTGCACCTACTATGAGACCTACCCCGAGCTTCACTGCCGCCGCTTCCACGGCCGCACGATCTGCGAGACGGTCTATGTCCGCCGCCCCGTCCGCGGCCGACAGACGGTCGAGTACCTCCACCGCACCCGGGATTACGAGATCAAGGGGTCGATCTACGGTTTGGCACTGGGGGATGTCGCCCTCACCCACGCCGAGATGACCGAGATCGACACCGATGCCCGCGTGATCAGCGCCTGTCGTTAAGGCGGTCCCAGCAGGTTTTGTCTAGGACTAATATCCGACTAAACTCTTGCAGTATTCAGAGGGGGCTGGTAGCTCAGGCCCACTCGAACCCAAGGAGGATCCCATGAAGCTTCATTCACTCACCGGCCTTCTCTCCCTGACCCTACTGGCCTGCGCAGGCCCCATGCTGAGCCCCTCAGATGCCCATGCGCTGGGCAAGGGCAAGGAATACCCCGAGCTCAAGACCGTCGAGTACGTCGACGTCAATCGCTACCTCGGCCGCTGGTTCGAGATTTCGGCATTTGAACTCTGGTTCGAAAAGGGCTGCAAGGGCGTCACCGCCGACTACTCGCTCCTGCCCGATAGCCGCATCCGTGTGGTCAACTCCTGCTACAAGGGCTCGCTCGACGGCAAGCTCAAGGTCGCAAACGGCAAGGCTCGCGTGGTCGATACCGAGACCAACGCCAAGCTCAAGGTCTCCTTCTTCTGGCCCTTCTCGGGCGACTACTGGATTCTCGAGCTCGGCACTCACTACGAGTACGCCGTGGTGGGCTCGCCTGACCGCGAGACCCTCTGGGTGCTCAGCCGTTCTCCTGTGATGGATCCCGCCGTCTACGCTGGAATTTTGGATCGCATGTCGGCCAAGGCCTTCGATGTTTCGCGCCTGCGCATGATGGAGCATCGCCCGATTCCCTGAAGGACTGGGCAGTAGAATTCTTTTCAAGAGCCGCCCGCAAGGGTGGCTCTTTTTTTTTGTTCCGTTAGACTCGGGGCATCCTGAAACGAGGATGTAGTTCAAACCACAACCCAAAGGAGTGCGTTGAATATGAACCATCGTAATAAACAGGCCATCCTGGCGGGCTCAGTCGCCCTCATGCTGGTCAGTTCGAACACCGTTTTCGCAGCCGGTTTTGAAAAGTCGGTCCTCTGGTCGGGCAAGTACGCCGGCCAGGGCAATGCAGCCGTCTCGAGCGCAAGCGGCGCCGAAGCGCTGTACTTCAACCCCGCAGGACTTGCAGGCGCGGCAGGAACCCAGCTCTCGCTCAACGTGTCGCCCACCTACTCGACCTTCAGCGGCCCCGTAACGACGGCCAATGAAACGGTCGAAGGCGTGCAGACCAGCTCGCCGATCTTCGGTGCGCTCGCAAGCTACGCGATCAATGAGAAGCTTGGATTCGGCATCGGCGCCTATGTCGCCGGTGGCGCGAAGGCCAAGTATGAAGGTGCCGAGGTGGCAGCCCCCTTCACCATCACCCTGAATCCCGAAACCGACCTGAGCGCGATCGAGTACTCGGCAGGCCTCGGCTATGAAGTCATGCCGGGCTTCCGTCTGGGTGCAGCCGTTCGCTACACCCAGGTCAAGGCCGCTCTGACCAGCGCCAGCCAGTCTGGTGCTGGACCAACCACCACCGTCTCTGAGGCGGAAATCACCGACCTGAGCGATGCCCAGTTTGGCGGATATCGCCTGGGTGCCAGCTACTCTGGCGCGCAATGGGGACTGGGTGTCAATTACCGTTCAGCCGTGGACTTCTCAGCCGAAGGCTCTGCAACCATTCGCTATGAAACGGTCGCCAGTGCCGGGACCATCAACGACGTCGCAGCGTTCGATGCCACTGTGGCATCCACGCTGCCCGCACAGCTCTCGGTGGGCGGTCACTACAACGTCTCCGAGTCGCTCCGGCTCGCAGCTGAGTATGTGTGGACCAACTACAAGAAGGTCGACACCCTCGACATCTCTGGCGGAACAGCTCCGTTCGCGCTTTCGGACCTGACGGTCAACTTCAAGGACCAGACCAACGTCCGTCTTGGAGCAAGCTACGCGATGAGCCCGGAATGGACCCTCCGTGCAGGGTATGTCTACACCTCGCAGGTGACTCCGGCATCGCTGGCTCGTCCGACCCTCACTCCTCCGGGAACGGCCTACTCGGTCACTGCTGGCGCAGGCTATGCCCTGAGCGCCAACATGGACCTGAACCTCGCCGGAGAATACGCCAAGGCAAGCGGCACGGGCACCGGCGACACCAATGCCCAGACCAAGGCTGGCGACTTCGAAGCCAACGGCTACATGATCCACACCGGCATCACTTATCGGATGTGATCCAGTAGCAGATGTAAACGAGGCGGCCCGGTGGCGACACCGGGCCGCTTTCTTTTTTCCTGCACCCGTCTTGCACTCCCAGCAGGACATATGAACTCCAAAAAACTCGTAAAAGGACTCTCGCTGCTCGGACTCGGGGCGGCTGGCATGTATTTCTTCGACCCCAAGATGGGACCCCGCAGGCGCTCGATGGCCCGCGATCAGGTTCGCCACTACCGGCGTGAAGCCTCCCGACGCATGGCGGGACTCTCTCGCGACCTCGCCTCGCGCACCAAAGGGCTCATCCATCAGGCAAGCCAGCTCGTTGTCCCTGAGTTCCTTCAGAGGTCACCCGCCTCGCCCAGCGACGAGACCCTCAAAGCGCGCGCCCTGAGCCGCGCGGGTCGCGTGCGGCACCACGAACCCCGCACCTTTGACATCCAGGCCCATGAGGGGTGCATCACCATCACCGGATCGATCGACGATGGCGACTATCAGCGCCTCTACCGGGCACTGAGAAAGATCCCGGGCGTCAAAAAAATCGAGCGCGAGACCGTTGTCGGCAACGGACAGGTCGTGAGCTAGGCGAGCGCCTGCGCCAGATCAGCAATCAGATCGGCCGGGTTCTCGAGACCGACTGAAAGGCGGATCAGGCCATCGGTGATCCCACACTGGGACATGAGCGCGTCGTCCATCTCGGAGTGGGTCATGGTTTTGGGGTGCTCGATGAGCGTCTCAGTACCGCCGAGGCTCACTGCCAGATGGGCGACCTTGACGCGGTTCAGGACCTCGAAGGCCTTTTTCTTTCCGCCCCTCACCTCAAACGACATCACCGAACCAAAGCCCGAGAGCTGGGTCTTTTGGATCGCAGCCTGACGTGATCCGGGCTTGACGCTGCCCGGATAAAGCACCTTTTGAACGCCGGGATGACCCTCGAGGTAGCGAGCCACCTCAAGTGCGCAGCGGGCCTGTGACTCCATGCGGATCTTGAGAGTCTCGAGCGAGCGCATGATCTGCCAACACACAAACGGCGAACACATGGTGCCAAGAAAGCTTCGGTAGACGTTGATCTCGGAGATGAGCGCCGCAGATCCCATCACGGCACCGGCGATCAGGTCGCTGTGGCCGCCGATGAACTTGGTCGCGCTGTAAACTGACAGATGCGCCCCATGCCGGATGGGCTGCTGGAAAACGGGCCCAAGCATCGTGTTGTCGACCACAAGCAGGGCCTTGGAGCCCGAGCGATCGATGATCTCACGCATTTCGCTGATGCCCGTGCTCTCGAGACTGGGGTTCGAGGGCGTCTCGACAAAAACCACTTTTACACCCGCACCCTCGGGTGAGGCCAGAAGCCTGGCGATGGCACCCGGCGCGTCCTCACCGGCAGCCACCGGCAGCGCACGAACATTGAACTGGGGCAGCATGTCCTTCAGAAAGTGCGCGGTGCCGCCGTACACGGGTACCGTATAGGCAACCGCATCGCCCGGCTTGCAAAGCGCAAGCAGAGTGGTCGTGATGGCAGCCATGCCTGAGGCAAAGACCGAGGCCTTCTCGGCATCCTCCCAGAGCTTGAGCCTCTCTTCGAGGATCTCGAGCTCGGGATTATTGAGTCGCGAGTAGATCAGTCCCTGCGTCTTGTTGCTTTCTTTCTTGCCCAACGCGACCTGAAAAAACTCCTCACCATCTTCGGCCGTCTTGAAGAGAAAGGTCGAAGTGAGAAAAAGGGGCGGTTTTACTGCGCCTTCGGACCACCAAGGGTTGTAGCCATGGCGCATCATGAGGGTTTCGGGAGCGAGACTTGTTCCGATTTCAGACATTCTCCAATGAGTAGCACGCGGCCGCCCGTCAAACAACCGGCGTAAATGTCTCATTTCTGTTTGAATTTTGGCTAAATTTGGCCTTTTTCTGGCGTTTTTCGCCAAGATACCGACGAAACTGCACCAACAATTACAACAGGCAAGAACTTCCTCACCTGTGTCCTTTTTTTTCTTAAGCGGGCAAAAACTTCACCGATAGGTTGGGTGTGGGAAGGGAAAGAATGCCCGACCCCACAAGCATGGAGCAAGGAGCCCCATGCCGGGAACTGAAGACTCACGGAGGAAAACCAGATGACGAACTATTAGACCAAGGGGGAAACTATGGGTCTGCGTATTAATACCAACATCCAGGCGCTGTCTTCACAACGGCACCTGAACAATGCTTCGATGAAGCACAACTCTGCTCTTGATAAGCTGTCCTCGGGCAGCCGCATCAACAAGGCCGGTGACGACGCTGCCGGTCTGGCCATCAGCGAAAAGTTGAGGGCGAGCATCCGCTCCATGAAACAGGCAACCCGCAACGCAAACGACGGCGTCAGCCTCGTGCAGGTGGCCGAAGGCGCAATGAACGAGATCAGCAACATCCTCGTTCGTATGCGTGAACTGTCGATCCAGGCCGCTTCAGACACCATCGGCGATCCGGAACGCGACTACGTCAACCAGGAAATTCAGCAGCTCAAGTCTGAAGTGGATCGTATCGCTGCCAGCACCGAGTTCAACGGAACCAAGCTGCTCAACGGCACCTCTGGCTCGCTTGAGATCCAAGTCGGCATCAACAACGATGCCACGAATGACCGATTCGTGTTCGACACGCAGGACAAGGCGGCCACCATCTCGTCGCTCGGAATTTCTGATGTATCGACGCTCAAGAAAGAGGAAGCCCAGGGCAACCTCGAAATGATCGACAAGGCCATGACCAAGCTGAACGCCAACCGAGCAAGTCTCGGCGCGCTCCAGAACCGCCTGGGCTCGACGATCAACAACCTGACCATTTATCGTGAAAACCTCGAAGCAGCCAACGGCCGCATCCGCGACACCGACATGGCTGAAGAGTCGAGCGAGCTCACCCGAGCAAGCATCCTGACGCAGGCAGGCGTGTCGGTTCTGGCGCAAGCCAACCAGCAGCCCCAGCTTGC
>CAIOHW010000086.1 GCA_903858195.1 Oligoflexia bacterium
CAGTTTCGTAGCCGACCGAAGGCTTCGAGCTGACCGACAGTCGCCTTCACGCCTTCTTCAAGAGAAGTGAATGCTCTTGTGTAGCCCGCATCGCGGAGCTTCCGGGTGGTGGCCTGCGTGAAGTACTGGTAGCGCTCCCGGATTGCTTCGGGCGTATCGATGAACTCGATCTGCTCTGGCTGGCCCATGGACTTGAAGACCGCGCGCGTGAGGTCAAGGAAGGTCCGGGCCTCGCCCGTGCCGACGTTGTAGATTCCCCGGCGGACCGGATGGGTGGCCGCAAATTCGAGAATATCGATCACGTCTCGGACAAAAATAAAATCCCGGCTCTGGTGGCCGTGGGCAATGCCCTCGCGGTGGCTCTTGAAGAGGCGAACGCCGCCTGACTTGCAGATCTGGTCGTAGGCATGGAGGACCACGCTCGCCTGCCCGCCTTTATGACGTTCACCAAATCCATACACATTGAAAAACTTGTGGCCTGACCAGGCGGGAGGGTGGCTTCCCTTTTTCTCCTGCTCAATGGCCCAGACATCAAACAGGCGCTTGGATTCGCCGTAGGGATTCAGGGGTTTGAGATGGTCCATCGCCGACTCGTCATCTGCGTAGCCCAGTTCGCCGCCTCCATACGTGGCCGCGCTGCTGGCATAGCAAAGCGGGATGGAGTTTCGGGTGCAGTAGTCCCAGATCTTCTGCGAGTACTCGACGTTGACCCGGCGAAGGAACTCAACATTGAGCTCGGTGGTGGACGAGCAGGCGCCGAGATGGATGACGACGTCGGGGCGGGTGCCGGGGTGGGCGGCAAGCCAGGTCCAGAGGTCACGGAAATCGACTTTTGTGCCGAAGTCGAGGCCCGAGTGTTCCGGGCGTGAGCTGAAGGCCTGGAGGTCGTCGGCGCTGATGACGGCAAAACCCCGCTCGTTGCAGCGCTCCACCATTCGGGCTCCGATAAAGCCGGCAGCCCCTGTGATCAGCCAAAGCGGTTTGCGAGTGAGGTTCGATTCCATCGGGATATTTGTGGCAGAAATCGGGTGTGTTGTCATCCGGATGGCAGGCCATTACACTGTTTAAGAAATGAAACTCGATGAAGTCTGCGTCCTGATTGTCGAGGACGTGCAGGCCATGCAGCTCAAGATCAAGGATCTCTGTCGCGAGATCGGTTTCAGGCACATCAGCACTTCGGCCAATGGGGATGAGGCCAGGGTGGTGCTCTCGATGGATGATGTGCACCTGATCCTGGCCGACTGGTACACCGAACCGGTATCGGGGCTCGAGCTCCTGATGCAAGTACGCGCCGATCCGAGGCTTTCCTCCTGCGCCTTCATCATGGTCACTGCAGAAAACACCCGAGAGAAGGTACTTGAGGCTCTGAGGTACGGGGTCGATGACTACCTGCTCAAGCCCATTTCGGCATCCCAACTTCAAAGCAAGGTGATGTCGGTTCTGATGAAAAGGAAGGTGATCGGTTGAGCCCCGAAAGTCGCACCAAGATGCTTCAGATCAGGCAGTTCATTGAAGAGCTTTCGGGCTTTGCAGCATCTGCTGAAGAGACGCTTGCCCTGATCGAAGCCGACATGGATGCCAACCGTGCAAAGTTCGACGTGTTTGCACGAATGATGCTCACCATCCGGGGCACGGCCCAGCAGCTCGGGTTTCCGAAGGTCGCCGAGATCGCACGTCTCGGTGAAGAGATTGCCGTCAAAGCGGTGACGGCTGAGAGTCGGCCTCAGGTGCGCAAGTGCATCGGGAGCCTCTGGGATGCCCTGACCACGGTCAAGCATCTGATCATCCACCGGGACTCCGAGACCGGCGAAGAGCAGGCAATTCTGATCAATCGCCTGGAGTACACTTTGAACGCCTTTGGGGGCGCACGCCCTCAGGTGGACTCTGATGAGATCGCCAGGCTTCTGGCCGAGCGCGGCTAGATCAGCTGCGACAGGCGATCAATTCGCGAAGCCTGCTGGTCGCCGCGAAACTCGGCGTTCAGGAGAATGGATCCTCGCTCGATCTCCTGGTCTGCTGCCTTCAGTCGGAGGCGGCGTTTGCCCTCCTGGCCGCACCAGTAGAACTCCCAGTCAGGTCCCACCCGGTGGGCCGGACTGACCAGGCGATGGGTGTGCCGCGCTCCTGAGAGTGCGGGAAGCAGCTCGGCCCGGGATGACCGCGTCTTGGAGAATACGAGGTAGCTGAAGGGCAGGCTCTTGCGATCCAAGCCCGTCAGGTCATCGAGGATCCTGAGGTAGGGGGGGCGCCACCAGGATACCTCTTCGTGGCACCAGTCCTCGGCGTCCTCGAGCGCGCCACAGCGTTGGTGTCCAAGGCAGGGGAGAAGCAGCTGCATCGAGCCCCCGCGCGCGGCGTCCTGAGCCAGCAGTTCCCTGCGAAGCTCGAGCAGGCGTCGTGACTGAAGCCGCATGGCGGGCTCCATCAGGATCACAAGGCCCCCGTCGTCGAGGTGCTTATCCCAGGAGTCGAGAAGGCTCCGGGCAATGTCGGAGGCGGGAGCCTCGAACTCATTGAGGAAGAAGCTCATCAGCCAGAGGTTGAAGCGGGGTGCCGTGCGCGGGAGCCAGCCCTTGGACGGGTCGAGCTTGCGATGAAAGGGACGCGTGGCATACGCGGGGCCTCCAAGCCACAACTGAAGATCCGCGAACCAGGACTCACCCAGGGCGAGAGTGGCGCGATCCTGCTCGATGAGCGCAAAGTTGCCTTCGGCCGGAAGGCCAAGCGGAGCGAAGCGCTCGCCCGCGAGGATGCCACAGGCTCCGGTGGCCGGGCCCGCACCGAACTCGATGGCGCGGAGCTGTTGAAGCGGTCCCGGTCCCGCGGGCCAGCGGTAGCCCAGGCGGGAGAGCTCCGACCAGATCGAGGCCATTCGGTAGAGATTGCCGGGCATGAACGAAAGAAAGTAGGCGAGCCTCAGGTTCTCGGGGTTGCTGCCTTTTTGCCAGTAGCGCTCGAGTCCTGATGACGCGTCCTTTTCCTGGAGGCGGTTGAAGAGCTCCTTGAGGCGCTCGACATGGGGAGCGACCGATCGCGTGAGGAAGCGCTTGTTGCGAAGATCTGCACGATCGGGAAGCAGTCCGGCCGCAACACAGGTCCGAGCCAGTGTCTGCTCGAACTCCTCTCCAAAAGCATTGGTTAGCGGTATCGGAACCTTCACTGGGGGAGACTGTACCGCAAATTCAGGTCTTTCACGACCGTGCAGGGCGGTTTAACCTTTGAGGCATGCCGTCCTATTCAAAAAAGGTGAATGTTCCGGGCAAGTCTGCCCAGGAACTCTACGAAAAGATCAGCCACGATATCGCCCAGATGGTGGCCAAATGGGGGCTTCCCAACGCCAAGTTGAGCCATGAGCCCGCCAAGCGCCAGATCCTGCTCAAGGCTCCCATGGTGGATGCCACATTGAGCTGCATGGATGGGGAGCTCAGGCTCGATGCCCAGCTTGGGTTACTGGCCCTGCCGTTTCGATCCAAGATCGACGAGCAGGTGGACCGCTGGGTGAGTCGGAACTTTCCTGCGTGAGCGGAGTGCTTCGATCCGCCGCCGTGATGGGGGCGGCAACTTTTTTGAGCCGCATCATGGGGCTCGTGCGCGAGCAGGTTTTTGCCCATCTTTTCGGCGCCGGCCACTCCGTGGACGCATTCAATATCGCCTTTCGCATTCCCAACCTCCTGCGGGATCTCTTTGCGGAAGGGGCCATGAGTGCGGCATTGGTGCCAACTTTTACCAGGGTACGCGAAACCCGTGGTGCCGGGGCCTCGTGGGCGCTGGCATCCCGCGCCATTCGCGTGCTGCTGGTGACTGTTGGCCTGCTTTCGGCTCTTGGGGTGCTGTTTTCTGATCAGCTCGTAGCCTTATATGCCGGAGCGTTTCGTGAGGTTCCCGGAAAGTTCGAGCTTGCCGTATCGCTCACGCGGATGCTGTTTCCATTCTTTCCTCTGGTCGCGCTCGCAGCCGCCTACATGGCGGTGCTCAACTCGCTCGGCGTCTTCTTCATGCCTGCACTGGCAAGCGCCCTGTTTAACGTCGTCTCAGTGGTCACGGGCGTGGCCGGGGCCTGGATCTGCAGCCATCGCGGCTGGGAACCGATCTACGGCATGGCCGTAGGGGTAGTGCTCGGTGGGGCCGCTCAGGCGTTCTGCCAGCTTCCGGATCTGAACAAAAAACGCAGGGCAGATCTCGGGACGAGGGGCGCCCGCCCTGAGCAGGTGAACTGGCAGCGGGATCCGGATTTAAGGGCCATGGCGGCGCTCATGGTGCCCGGAACCGTGGGTCTTGCCGCCACGCAGACCAGCATCCTCGTCAACAGCATCCTGGCCACGGCCGCGGGTGCCGGGGCGGTTTCGTGGCTGAACTACGCGTTCAGGCTCATGCAGTTTCCGATTGGCGTCTTCGGGGTGTCGCTTTCGCAAGCAACCCTGCCGAGGGTCTCCCAGCAGTGGGCTCGAGGCGAGTTCGCGGGAGCCGCCCGGACGATCGAACGGAGTCTAGCCCATGTGTTTGCCATCAACCTTCCTGCGGCCCTTGGACTCGCAGCACTTGCAGAACCACTGATTTCGATTCTCTTTGAGCATGGAAAATTCACCGCCTCCGATACGGCAGCCACCGCCCAGGCCCTGGCTGCCTACTCCATAGGTCTTGCCGCCTATTCGGCCGTCAAGGTGCTTGCACCGGCATTCTATGCGTTCGGTACAACCCGGGTTCCGGTCATGGCCAGCGTGGTGGGAGTGGGGGTGACCATCGTGCTGAACCTGCTCAGTGTTCGCTGGCTGGGGTTCTGGGGACTGGCGCTGGGCACTTCGGCCGGGGCCTACGTCAATCTGGGATGGTTGCTTCGATCCGCATCCCTCACCCTGGGAGCGCGCGGAGCGATTTTTTCAGGGTGGGGCGTGGCCAGCAGATTCCTCGTTCATCTGGGGGTTGCCGCAGCCATGGCGCTTGCCTGCCGCAGTACCTGGCTTGCCTTCGGTTGGGCTCTGGGAGAGGGGCTCCCGCAGCGCTGCCTCTGGCTCGGGCTGCTCGTGGGTGAGGGTGTCTGTGCCGTGCTGCTCGTGGCGTGGATTTTTCGGGTCACTGAGACGCTCGAGGTGCTTCAGGGGTTGGGGGATCGCCTGCGGCGAAAATTTGGCAAAAAAACAGTGTGAGCGCCACGACACTGTGGGCTAGACTGATTTCAAAAGGGGATCTCCATGACCACGACCCGCGAATCGGTCAGGCTGTTGTGCAAGAGCATCATCACCCGGCTGGAAAATCGCAAATCGATCGCATTCCCGCCCCGTTTGCGCCAGATCGTGGCAGACGAGGTGTTCAATCTGGTGGGTCCCTACATCATCTCTGAAGGTGATATTCGGGAAAAGGCCCTGGCCAAGATGGGTGCCCGAGCCGAGCTTCTCGAAGACAGCCAGTTCACGGAGTCCGAACAGTTTCGGGCGGCCAAGGCGGTCATCAAGGCCTCCTTGGGGGATGATGAGCTGAACGGCTTTTTCTTTCAAAAGCCCGTGAAGGTCGTAGCCAATTCGATCGCTGCCTACCTCATGCGCTCTTCCCACATCGATGATGTGTACGAGACCGACGAGGAGCTGGAGAAGCAGATCGTCGAGACCGTGAAGACCTTTCGCATCGAAGACGCCCACTGATCCGAGTCGCGCCTAGAATTCCACCTCGGTCAACGCCTCTCCCACCTTCAAGCAATCCGCTTCATTGAGAGTGGCCGAGCATGCTGCC
>CAIOHW010000087.1 GCA_903858195.1 Oligoflexia bacterium
CGCCCCGAGAGGTAGCCTAAAGTCCCGCCGATCAGGAGCCCGGCGGCAAGGCCCGCTGAAAGGGCGATCACGACGGATCGGTTGAACTTCATGAGTCGAGCTCTCGCATCAAGACGTAGGGGGCCACCACAATCGATTCAAACGTGCGCGAGGGCGTTGCATCCCAAGCCTGAAGCTGCTCGAGGCTGGGGCGGGCAAGCCTGCCGCTCGAGAGCCACTTCGAGACGCGCGCAGTGTCATCTTGGGCCACGGCCCGGGCAGCTTCGAGGACCGAGAGGGGAGGCGACACCACAAAGAGCGCACCGCGCTGGGAGTGCGGCCGGAGGATCGACCACTCGGCGTGTCCGAGTGTGGATTCGAGCGGTTCGGTCTCGGGCTTTTTTGACTCTGGCATGCCTGAGATTCTGCCCGGTTTTACATCACTTGTCAGCCGGGTGCCGGCACCGGGTACTGGATCGAAGACCTGATCGCCTTACAGAGAACTTACACCCTGCCGTTAGCCATCGGTGGCAGACTCCCTCGCATGTCCGGCACCCCTTCTTTTCCACGTCGACTTCAAAACCTCCCGTTCTGGGCGGTTCATCTGGCAAGCCTCAGTGCGTTCTTCGTTGAGTTTGAGTGGAAGTGGGTGGGGCTCTGCGTGTTCGTGTACTACGCGCGCATGTTCGGGATCACGGCGGGGTACCATCGCTACTTTTCGCATCGCACCTACCGCATGAACCGCTTCTGGCAGTTTGTGATGGCCTGGCTCGGAGCCTCGTCCCTGCAGATGGGGCCTCTCTGGTGGGCTGCCCACCATCGGCATCATCATCGGCACTCCGACGCTCCCGAAGATATCCATTCGCCCCTGCAAAAGGGCTTTTGGTACTCGCACTGCTTTTGGTTTTTGGATGGTCATAACGATCGCACGCGAAGCGAGCTCATTCCGGATCTCATGCGCTACCCCGAGCTTCGTTGGCTCAACCGCTGGTATGTGGTGCCGGGCGTCGTGCTTGCCGTAAGCTGTCTTGCGTGGGGCGGAGTGCCTGCTTTGGTCTGGGGTTTTGCCGTGAGCACGACCCTGCTCTGGCACGGCACTTTCACCATCAACTCGCTTGCGCATGTGTTTGGCAGCAGGCGCTTTGAGACCAGCGACACGAGCCGCAACAACTTCTGGCTTGCGCTCCTCACGATGGGCGAGGGCTGGCACAACAACCACCACCGCTACCAGAGCAGCACCAACCAGGGCTTTTTCTGGTGGGAGATCGATGCCAGCTACTACGTGCTTCGGGCTCTTGCGCTGCTGGGGGTGGTTTCCAAGCTCCAAAAGGCCCCGCTGCATCGGATCTTGCCGGCAGGCCAAGTTTGGGAGCCCGGGGTGGCTCCGAGCGAGGGGTAAGGCCCCGGAATAAAAAAGGAAAAAATTGTATAATTTCTGACTATTGTAGTCAGTTTTTGGTGCCGATACCCTTTAGGGAGTGGCACTTGTGCGGAACGTTTGTGCAATCAGCCGGGGCGTAAACCCGGCCCTGGCAGCTTTTCTGGCGATGGCGGCGAGTGCCTGCTCGCTCCAAGTGCCTTCACGCTCGGTCACCCTTCAAATCGACACGCAAGCGCTGAGGGAAAAGTACTCTGAGGCGGCAAGCGCCAAGGGTGGGGCAGCCCTCCAGCAGGCAGGCGAGCCGGTGAGTTTTCTTGATTTCACGTGTCTTGGAGTGAACATCTCGGGCAGCGTGGTACCCAAGCGCCCGGCACCCGCACCGTTTTGTGAGGCCTACACTCCCAAGGAAGTGGCAGCCGTGGCGAGGCTCGTGCCCCTGACTGCAGCAACGAGCACCGTCAATCTCGATATGGTGCTCCCGGCCGTGGGAAACATCACGGTGCATCTCTGGGGTCTCATGACCGATGGCGGGTGTCCGCCGATGGATGAGGGGAATGGCTCCAACAGCCAGGTCGAGGTGAACGGGGTTTACGAGATCGCCCGCGCACCGATCGCGATGATTCCGGGCATCAATCAAAAGACGATCAGCATCAGCAAGAGTGCCGCGACGCTGGGGGATACGCCCGTATTCTGCGAACCCCCAAATACGAATACTGGGGGCAATACGGGGGGAATGTCCTCTCCCTTTTACTTCTCCCAGTCGCAGACTGCGGAGACTGGCGGAATGGTTCCGCAGCACTTTCAGGTCGGGGCGGGTACAACCGCTTTTCCGACTCTCTATCTGCACAGCTTTGAGTCGGTCGAGCCCGGGAGTGTTTCGGTCTCGTTCTCTCCAGCCGTCTTTAGCCTGAGTCACTCCGGCACCTTGGGCCAGCCGCTCAGCATGGGCACGATCGCCGCTGGCCAAGGCGCCTTCGTCAATGTCACCGTGAATTGGAAGCGAAGGGGGGAAACCCTGGAGCGCAGCTCTGCTTTCTCGATGGTGATTGCGCGCGAGC
>CAIOHW010000088.1 GCA_903858195.1 Oligoflexia bacterium
AGCGCGACGATCTTCTCGCCACGAAGCCTTTGGGCAAGGGCTGCAATCTGGGCCCCCGTGCTCAGGGTCGGGCTCGAAGGATCCGGATGCGCGCTCACTGGGCGACTCGGACCGGGTATGCCTTCTGGCCGTAGCCGTACAGATCCGTGCGGTTCACGATCACAAAGCCGTCCGGATGAGGGGTGCCGCGCTCGTTCTCGTGCACCCAGTGAATGAGGGCCTTGGAGGGCGAGGCATCATAGCCGGCGGCCTTGGCATAAGAGGTGATGTAGTCGCCGCAGGCAATCACGTGGTCGCCGGGTTCGACTGCCGGGTTTCCAAAGTCGCGGTTGTAGACGATCTCGATTCCGTCCTTGGGGCCGGATCCGATCATGATCTCAAAATGCGAATGATCCCCGTTGCGCTTGAAGATCCGGCTCACCGTTCCCTGCACATAGCCACGGTCCTTGTACTGGTTGCGGGTGTTGCGCTTGAGCTCGAGCACGCGAGCGTTATCCAAGGGCATGGGCTTCAAGTCGTTGCTCATGCAATCGGGCACCACGCCCTGGACAGGAGGCTTTCCGATCTCGCGCTTGGGAGCAGGGTCACCTTCGGGCCCTTGAAAGAAAGCTTGAGCACCGCGCTCGACCACACTGAAATTCAGGGTCAGGGCCACCCAAGCGCCCAGAACTGCCATCTTCTTCCACGTAAACCGCTGCATGAAGACTCCCAAGGTTGACTGTTTCGGTGCGCAACCTAGCGGCCTCGGGGCGGCGCGACAATCAGAAAATGGGGAGGACTAAAAAAAGTGACGGATCAGAAACGCTTCAAGCGCTTTCGGACACGATGCTCTTGGACACGAGGTGAATCCTCACCTGAACCTCAGCAGACGGTGCAGCCAGCACGAACTCAAGCCTGCTGGGATCGTCCTGAAAGACCTTGAGGGCGAATTCTGCAATGATTCTGCGCGCCTCAGCTTCGGTATTCTGGAACTGCTCCAGCTGCAGGCGAGATTGAAACCACTGAGCGGCGTGGCCCTGAACCTCCAGCCGACAAAAGGGCTCGCACACGAGTCCTTCGATATAGTCTGCAAACTCCTCGTCTTCTTTCCTCTGGAGCTTACGGCGCTGCTGAAGGGCCCAGACCGGGTCCGGGTGCCCTTCCTGCAGGGCTGACTCCACGAACTCGACTTCGCGCTCATCCGAGAGGCTTTCAAGGAGTACCGGAGAACCCTTGGACTCGAGAGACAGGAGCAAGACCACTGTGCCGGAGCGAACTACCATACAGATACTCTCTTTTCGGCAACCCCTGCCGGCAGCCCGAGGCCGTTAACAGAGTCGTAGAATCCTTGGTCATGGCCCCCGCGACACAGGCTGTGCTAGCACCCGCATCATGCTGTTTTTCCTGCTGGACTTCGAAACCACGGGCCTCGACCCGGCAAGCGACGAGCTGATCGAGGTGGGCGCGATTCGGGTCCGAGTGGAACCGAGCGGCAAATTCACCGAAGAATCGCGGTTCTCGACTCTGGTGCGGCCGGACTCAAAAATCCCCCACGAAATCCAGCGTCTCACCGGCATTACCGACGAAGCCGTCCGGGACGCACCCGGCATCGAAGACACACTCCCGAGGCTCCAGGAGTTTTTGTCGAGCGGCGATCCGGATTCGGATCCCGTCTGCATCGCGCACAACGCCTCGATGGAGCAGGGCTTCTTGGATGCCCTCTATGAGCGGCATCGCTCGGCAGGGCTCGGCACGCCTCCGAGGGTCATCAATTCGATCGAACCGCTCGCACTCCTGCTTGCCGAACACGGCTCGCACTCCATGGAATCGATGCGCAAGTGGGCCGGGCTTTCGCTCGAGGGCTCGCACCGCGCGCTCGAAGATTGCGAAGCACTGCTTGCCGTGCTGAACCACGCGCAGGATTTCATGCGCCGCGAGCGGCCGTGGGTTCCCGGCCTGGTGCTGGGTTTCTTGAAGGACGAGTCGCAGTGGGACTGGCGATGGTTTTTCGAAAACCCACTGGGCTACCACGGACTCGTCGACGAACGCCCACCGGCAAAGGCCGAACGCGGCGATCTTCGGGAGCTGAAAAAAGCGGATGAAAAGCGCTCGGATGCCCCCCTCCCTGAAAGCAGGCTCTCGAAATCCAATATCGAGACTGCACTCCAGGCAGGCGCCAGGCTTCAGGGACTGGAGCTTCGTCCCCAACAGCTGGCACTGGCCACTTCAGTGCTCGAAGCCCAGAAGTCAGGCGCACGCGTGGCGATCGAGGCCCCCACGGGAACAGGCAAGTCGCTTGGATACCTGCTTCCGGGCCTGCTCCGCGCGCGTGAGACGGGTACACCGCTCGTGGTCTCGACCCACAGCAAGGCGCTCCAAGACCAGCTCATTGAAAAGGACATTCCCAAGCTCGAGGCTGTTCTAGAAGCCCCGATTCGCGCGACCGCAGTCAAGGGACAGAACAACTACCTCTGCCTGCGAAAGCTCGACGAGTGGCTCTCGTCAGTGGGCTTTTCGCACACACTCGAAGAAAAGTGGGCCTCGGCCTACCTCTCGGTCCTCGAGAAGGTCGAGCCTGTAGTCGTTCTTGAGAAGATCTCGCGTTACCTCCGAAATCTCTTTCCTGCCCTCGATGAAGTGATCGACCGCGTACGCTCGCAGCACACGACCACGCTGGGCCCCCCCTGCCCGTTCTACAAGCAGTGCCACTTCTTTGATTCGGCCCGCATCGCCCATGAGAGCGAAGTGATCATTGCCAATCACGCGCTCGCCTTTTCGTGGCCAGCGCACCTGCCCCAGATCCGCGACCTCGTGATTGATGAAGGGCATCACCTCGAAGAGCAGCTGACCCAATCACTCACCCAGGAACTCACCGAGTGGGATCTCGACGAAGCCTGCGACCGGTTGGCTAGAAGGCAGGGGGGTGCAGGAACTGCCAGGGGCGGAAAAAAGCTCGGCGACGCGCAGGCAATCTCGCGGCTGGTCGATGGACTGAGCTTCGAGGACTTTCTTTCACGAACTCAGGAGATCCGCACCCGATCCAGCCACCTGAGGACTGCAGCCCCGCTCTGGATGCCCCACGGCGATGGCGGAGGCGGCTCGGGCGGCGGTTACGACGGCTACGAGCAGTCACTCGTCTTGAAAGGTCCGCAGGCCAAGCCCATTGCCATGCTCTCAGAGCTTCGCGCAGCCGTGCGCGATCTGCATGGGTTTCTGGTGCAACTCACTCAAAAGCTTGCGGGCGCAAAAAGCTCGCTTGAGCTTGACCTGCTCAAGACCCACGAGATGCGCTTTGGAGAGTTTGCCTCGGTGCTCGAGGCCGGCCTTTCGGATGACGCAAATTTCTTAAAGACCTTCTACTGGGACGGGCGGGAGACCACTTGGCGCATTCAAATCGAGCCGATCGAAGTGGCGGGACTTGGCGAGCCCTTTTTTGCCACCAAACGCTCGGTGGTCGTCACTTCGGCAACTCTCTCTGCCGGCACGCAAAGCGAGTTTGTTACCTCTCGCGTGGGCCTGAAGCTTGGCTCCCCGCTCCTGCAGCTCCCGTCGCCCTATGATCTGGCCAAGGCGGCGACCGTCTACTTCCCGACTGCGATCTCGCCTCCCGGCACTCCAGGGCACCTCGATGCGCTCGCTTCGTTTGCCGAGACGATCACCATGGAGCTCGGCGGACGCACGCTTCTGCTGATGTCCTCGAACCGAAGACTCAGGATTGCTGCCGAGAGGCTGAGACAACGCCTGGGCCGTGCCCGCATCGAGGTCTTTGACTCGGTCTCGGATCGCAGGGCCGTCGACGGATTTTTGGCCTCCGAGCGGGCGATCCTCGTCGGCGGCGAGCGATACGGCGAAGGCCTCGACATTCCGGGCCCCAAACTCACCTGCGTGATTCTTGAAAAGATCAACGAAGCCATGACCCGAAGCCCACTTGCCGAAGCGCGAAAGTCCCGCACCAAGTTTGCGCTCTTTGACTACGACTTCCCGCTTCGGATGATCTGGCTCAAGCAGCGCGTGGGAAGACTCATCCGCTCGCCCTCGGACACGGGAGCGGTCGTCGTCTTTGACCCTCGCTACTCGGGCTGGAGCCAGGGTTCGCGAACCCAGGTCGATCGCACGCTCGCGCCCATGCCGATCCGGATCCTGGCTCCGGATGAAATTGCGCTTCAGATTGCGAGGAAGTTTGGCTCTGCAATCTCCTGACCCTCGGGGCCTCAGGAGTCGACTACCGAATCACCGAGGAATTGAAGGGGTGTCTCTTTTGACTCATCTTGCGCCTCAGCTGAGTCAGCTTTTACCCTTTAAAGATGTGTCTTCGAGTATTTTCGGGGTGCCGCCTCAGTGTTACCGGTCTCCTGTTGCTCCTTCTGACCTCGGTCATCCCGGCGCTGGCTGCAGAGAGCGAAACACGGGTTACCGACTTAGCGAACTCGTCTCTTAGTTCACCACAGCGATATCTGTTGAGTGCAGACTTTTCCTTCGATGCCAACCATCTCAGCCAGTTGCACACACTCTACTCGCTGACCCTTTCCAAGCTCTCCGTACTCCCCGAGAAGCGGCATCCCATTTTCACACTTGCGCCGAACGTACTGGCCATCGAGTCACCCGCAGGACTCGACAGTTGGATCTTCTTCAACCAGTTCCTCGAGTTCGTAGAGGAGCAGTTTGGGGCACAGGTGAGTATTGAACCGGAGCTAACTCTCTTATCGGCAGCGCTGCTGGATCAAGGCTCTCCGAGATTCTTCGAATCGGAACTCAAGGTGGGACGCTTCTTTATTGGCCCGTCCACTCCTGCCGACACTGCATGGCAGCTTCTTGGGCTTCGGGGAGTCGGCCCGGGACATCCCTCCACGGGAATTGCCATCATTGATATGCCTCTGAATCCAGAAGAGGCTTGGTACCCAAATGAGATTCGACCGCCAGACCGAATGGTCGACTTAGGCACCGCCGTTCCCGCCAACTCTCCCACGACCCATGGATCGATGGTTTCCTGGCCAATCTGGGCCAAAAGCAATCAAAGATTTTCGAGCGGGATTTGCCCGGATTGCAGTCGGTCCATCTATGGAATTGGCGGGTTCAATCCCTACGCCAATGCATCGCAGGGATCGCTTCCAAATATCAGGCTACTCACGAGCCAGGCCATCGCTCAGCTCGAGCGAGCAAGGCTTGACCAGACAGTCCAGATCGTCAACCTGAGCTGGGGGGTCCCATTCCCAAGCCCAGCACTCAGGCGTGCTGTGCGCTCGGTCATCGATGCCGGGAAGACCGTGGTCGCCGCAACTGGAAACGAGTCCATGGAGCGCACCCCCATTTATCCGGCAGGTTGGGCGGATGTTCTAGCAGCGGGCTCTAACGGTGAAATTGCGTCCTGGGGAAGTCTCACAGCCACGAACCAAAAGTCGGTATTTGCAAATGGCGGAGCAAAGCTGACGGCACCTGGTTTTTCCAGAACTCCCCGGTTCTTGAGCGGCATGGGCATGAGTACATCGAGTCTTTACGAATCTGGGACTTCCTTCTCCTCGCCTGAAATAGCCGGCGTGCTCGGGCTCTTGAGGTCAACCTATTCAAGCCAGCCGGGGTCCTTCCCCCTGTTGCAAGCCAAGACCCCGGGCGAGCTTAGAGAGTACCTCGAGGAGGTCCTATTTCGGACGGCCAGGGACATCGGCACATCCGCAGGGTTCGATCAGGATACAGGCTATGGCCAGGTTGATGCTGCGGCCGCAATCACCACGCTTCTGGGTGATCATTCGGCGTCGGTTGAAATGCATCCAGGATTGGTTTACGGAATCCAGGAGAATCTGGACCACGGCAATCCCGAGAGCATGCTCAATCGAGAGATGCAGCGTCTTGCCAGCTCGGCCTCATCGGACTTCAAATTGCCCTTCCATGAAACTGTGGGATCCTGCAGTGGCGCAACCGGCGCCCTTTCATTCCTGAGTGGAGTCCCCATCTCAAAAATCATCATCCACCGTCCAAAAGTCCATGTCGATGTAAGCAACTATTCCCTCTCATGGCGGCTGGCCTCCCAACAGGCACAGGCAGACTTCTCATACGACTACGCGGCCGGAGTCGACATCTCACTGGATCTTTTTACCCAGATCAACTGCTGGATTCCGCTGATTCCCCCGCTTCGCATAACCCTTCATCTGGACTGGGCACCCAGATCCTTCCTCGGGGGCAATGGGCCGTTGGCCCCATCAAATTCCACGATCCGGGGTCTAGCCACATATCGCCTGAGAGGCAGTTACCAGGAGCTTCACCAGCAGACCCAAAGATCATCTTGGGGGATCCAAACCAGCCTGAGCGGCCTACCCACCCCTTTCCTGACCGCTCTGGCCCGCCGCTTTATTGATCGGAATATTACCCCTTTTTTCAGGGATATTTTCGCACCTGCACTGGAACAACAGATGTTCACCATGACTCGACTGATGCTGGATTCGACGCTGAATGCAGACCGCAGCCAGCCGGAGGCATTTTTTGGCTACCGCATCGGCCGCGAAAACTCTGAGCTCGTTGCCTCAAGTCCCGGCAGTTCTTTCGGTCATTTTCCAAATCCCGCATCCAGCCGCTCCAGCTTTGCAGTCGTCAAACCGCTTGAGAGCCAACCGGCCGGGGCCGCTCATCCCTGGGCCTACTCGCCTGCAGCACCAGTGCCTCCTCCAGCTTTTGGGCCTTCGAGTCGATCGACCTCGGTCTACGCCAATCCATCTTTCCTGTACAAACAACTGCTGGAGATGGTCAGGCGCGGACACTTCGAGTTAGGAGACGCAACGGTACACACAAGCACTCCGCAGGTGCCAAATGTGTCAATAGGCATCCACGATGTCTCCATCGCTCAGGCGCCAACGGTTCAAATTTTCCCCAATATCAATACCGAAGGCCATTCAGGAGAACTGGGGTTTGTGTTTGATTCCCGAATCGTTGCGCACCAGATCGATGCACCTCCGGGGCCGGGTGTTCCAGTGCGGTTCGAGATCGCCATGCCAATCATCGCCCGGGATTCGTACAAGGACAGGAACAGCGAGGCAAACCACCTGATTGCCGGGAGACGTGAGAATAGGATCACGGTTGCATTTGATTCCATACGAGTTGGAGTCATCGGTTGGGATCCGGCATCTCCTTCATCCGCGCCCACCCATGACGACCTACGAACGACATTTTTGTGGACCCATGGTCTCCATCTGGTCCGGCTCGTTCAAAGCCTTTCCACCTACCGGGTAGGCCTGGAGGCAAGCCTTGGAGCCGACTGGGGTACCATCAAACAAATGATGGCCTTTGCGGGCCATTATAGGAGTGGCCTCAAGTTTGAGGACCTGGCCTTTAACGGGTTTGACCTGAACATGGGTGAATTTCGGTCCAACCTCACCCCTGATTTTGGAAGTGATTCGAACGGTAATTTTGTTCGGTCGTTCAGCCTGATCCCCCATCAGCCGATCGAAAAGCAACCCATGGCAACGCTATCCCCACTCACATCCGAGATCAGAAGCCGGGCCTTCCCCAACCATAATGGTCAGATTGCTTTTAGCCGAAGCGTACGAGGATCCTTTGCTCCAAAAGACGATACCGATGCGCCCGATGAACTATTCCTTTCCATACAAGGCAGGGCCAATCTTGCCCTGAATCATCTGCGAAAGGTGCGTGTTGTTGAACAGCTTTGGGATCTGGGAACGGTGCAGGCAGATCCGGGGGAAATCGTAATCTGGCTCCCCAATTGGATCGAACAGGCACCCAATTCCACGCCGGCCGACATTTTTGCGCTTCCGCGTGATTCAGAAGAGGGCACCAGGGGAGATCGGTGTTTACCGGAACTCCACACCGGCTTTACCTATGATCAGACGGGGGCCACACCCTTCACAGCCAGTCATCGCAAGTTAGGTGGATTTAGTTTCACCCAACTGTCAGCATCTCGCTACGACTCCGTCGGTGGAGATGGCTGCGCGTCCGCCCTGGACTACCCGGGCATCCTCATTTCTGAACCGACCGGCCGAATCGAGACTCAAAAAAACATGCCTTATATCAGCGTGGATGATTAAGAAGAATCGGACACTCCTCACCCTCCCTGTTTCGAAGGACCCGAACCCAAACGGCGTGTGGGTCGTCCGGAAGTTTGGCCGCTCTGACAATGCACCTGCAGGGGCAAGTCCTTGAAACCCTCGCTTATTGCCGTCTTTCTTCGAAACCCTTTGCGTATCGGGGCCATCGCCCCGGCGACCCGATTCTTGGCCCGCGCGTTCCGCCGGAGCGTACTCGCGCTCGGTGCCGAGCCCACCACCCCGATTTACGAGCTGGGTCCCGGTACCGGCGCGCTGACCCGTGAGCTTGAAACCCTTCCAAATCGACTGGTCTTGATCGAGCGTGAGTCCCGGTTTGCCGAGCTCCTCCGGACCCGGTTCCCCCGACTTGAAGTGCGGTGTGAGGACGCATTGGAGAGCGAGGCCCTGAAAACAGCCCAAGCGGGATCGATCCTCGTGTCATCTCTTCCGATCCTGTCGCTTCCGGACCCAAAGCCCTTCCGGGCACTGTTTTTCGAGCTCCTGCTCTCGGGGCGTTTTCGTGCGATTTTGCAGTATACTTACGGGCCCAAGGATCCGCTTGCCCCCCTCCCCCCGGGAATCCGTTCCCGGCGAGTCCGGGTGGTGCTCCTGAACCTGCCTCCCGCGGTGATCTGGCAGTACGAGCGGGGCTGATTTGTGCTAAGCACCCGGGCATGGCTGACTTGACCACCGAAGTCGCTCGGCGCCGCACGTTTGCGATCATCTCGCACCCGGACGCCGGCAAGACGACACTCACCGAGAAGCTGCTGCTTTACGGGGGCGCAATCCACCTGGCCGGGGCCGTCAAAGCCAAGGCCAACCAGCGCAACACGACTTCTGACTGGATGGAAATTGAGCGCCAGCGCGGCATCTCGATCAGCTCGTCGGTGCTCCAATTTGAGTACAAGGGTCATCAGGTCAATCTGCTCGATACACCGGGCCACAAGGACTTCTCTGAGGACACCTACCGCACGCTCACAGCCGCCGACGCGGCCGTCATGCTCATCGACGCCGCCAAGGGCGTCGAACCGCAGACCCGCAAGCTCTTTGAAGTCTGTCGCATGCGCGGTATTCCCATCTTCACCTTCATCAACAAGATGGACCGCCCGTCGCGCGATCCTTTGGATTTGCTCGATGAACTCGAAAAGGTGCTCGGCATCCGTTCGTGCCCGATGGTGTGGCCGATCGGCTCGGGCGATCGCTTCAGGGGGGTTTACGACCGCTCAAGCGGCGAGCTTCTGGCCTACCAGACCGAGGGTGAGGCCAACGTCAAGGGCAGGCTTGCTCCCAAGAAGATTGCAGGGCTCGAAGACCCGAAGCTTTTGGAGATGATCTCGGGTCCCCGCCATGACCTCGATGAGGCCAAGTACCTGCGCGACACGCTGCAGGCCGAGCTCGAACTGGTCGAGGTTGCTGGAGACGCCTTTGACCTCGATCGCGTGCTTCATGGCCAGCTTTCGCCCGTGTTCTTCGGTTCGGCGATGAACAATTTTGGAGTCGAGCGCTTTCTCGAGCGATTCCTGGAACTCGCACCTCCACCCGCGGCCCGCAAAGCCGGAGGCGAAGTGATTGATCCGGTCACCCGCCCATTCTCAGGGTTCATCTTCAAGATTCAGGCAAACATGGATCCGCAGCACCGCGACCGTGTGGCCTTCATGCGGATCTGCTCAGGAAAATTTGAGCGCGGCATGGACGTCAAGCACGTGCGTCTGGAGAAGAACATGCGCCTGGCCAAGCCGCTCAACTTCTTTGGCCAGGAGCGCGTGATCATCGACGAGGCCTGGCCTGGCGACATTGTGGGACTTTTGGACACCACAGGCGACCTTCGCATCGGAGACACTCTTTGCGCGAAGGGGGCGTTCGCGTTTGACGGCATCCCCCGCTTCTCACCCGAGTACTTTGCCGGCGTGGTGATCTTGGATCCGATGAAGCGAAAGCAGCTCAAGAAGGGCCTCGAGCAGCTTGCCGAAGAGGGCGTGGTGCAGATCTACAAGCAGCGCGGGATGCTCGACAAGGATCCGATCCTGGGTGCCGTGGGTGCGCTCCAGTTTGAAGTGCTGCAGGCCAGACTGAAGTCCGAGTACGCTGTCGACGTGAAGATCGAGAAGCTCCCCTACATCCACGCGCGCTGGGTGACGGGCCCGAACTTCGATCCGGATTACTTCGAGCGGCGCGAAGACTCACGCTGCCTCGAAGATCGCGATGGCTTTCCGGTGCTCCTCTTCAAAAGCGACTGGGGCCTGCGCTACGCCGAAGAGAACAACAAGAACCTCACATTTTTGAAGCACGCGCCCATCTAAAGGTGTCCGCCACCTTTTACTTAAGCACCGCATCATAACTGGGTGGCAAGGGAAGCGTACGCCTGCGCGCGGAGGACCGCTCCATCCCAAGGCCAAACTCCCGGCGCCGCAGGCCCCGGCGAATGAGTTCCTCTTCCTCCCGGGGCGTATGCAACGCAACCCATTCGGCCAGGTCCGCCGGGCTCGATGGTACGAGATAAGAGTCCATCGGATGCAGGGTCAACTCCGTTGGCCGAATCCCCAGCTTCATCGGAAGCGTACTGTAAGGGTAATCCAGGATGTGCTCGGCCTCGACGAGTCCGGCCCGTACGGGGTTTCGGTACACATATCGAATGGCGTGGGCTGCGTAGAGGCTCGAGTCGATCAGGCTCCAGTGGTATCGCCCTCGAAACAGATGACCGACGCGGTCCGATGCGCGGTTATGGCGCTTGGTGAACTCGGTTCCGAAATCGCCCATCAGCGTCCCAAGATCGGACTCCGGACAAGTGATCAGAAGATGGAAGTGGTTGGGCATCAGCACGAGCGCGTGCACCCTGGCTCCATGGATCAGGCAGGACTCAAAAAGCACCTGAACAAAGAGTTTCCAGACACTTGTGAGGTCTAGCGGGTATGCCTCGCGATTATTGACCTGATTAGTGACATGGTACGGAAGCTCGCTTGAACGTATGAGTGGTCTTCTTGGCATGGCCGCCACTCCAGCGAGATCGGGGCCATGACGCGGTGCTTAAGTAAAAGGTGGCGGACACCCTATTGGAGCTTCACCGCAGAAAGTGCCCCGTGTTCGTAGCGAAGGGTTCCGAATAGGGCCTCTCCGGCAAGGATCCGAGGCAGGAAGCTTCGATCGCCTTCCCAGAGATTCAGGCCGAGCATGCGCTCTTCGGGCACCCAATGCAGAGTACCTTCGTCGGATACGCGTGAACCCTCGGCGATCGAGATGCCCTCGGCATGCGTAAGCTCGGCCGTGAGGACACAGCACCACCAGTCTTCCTGTTTGTGGGGTTTGAAGTTCGGGAAATGAAGCATGCCCCACCAGCGCAACCGATCGGGCGTGATCACAAGACCAGACTCCTCGCACACCTCTCGCGCGGCCCCCTCCCAGGGTGACTCCTGGCCCTCAAGCTTGCCGCCAAGGCCGTTCCACTTGCCGGAATGAAAATCCTCAGGCCTGCCGCCCCGATGGATCATCAGGAACTCACGGCCTGCCACCCCGTTGCGCCAGAGATAGACGAGCGTGGCGGTGATCGTTTTCATCGAAGCCCTGACGCGGTGCTTAAGCAAAAGGTGGCGGACACCTTTTAGTACATCCCGTCAATGATGTCCTTGTAGTTCGACTCGATGATGTTGCGCTTCATCTTGAGAGTGGGCGTCATCTCGCCCGACTCAATCGAGAACTCGCGCGCAAGCACCGTGACCTGCTTGATCTGCTCGTAGTTGGCGAGCTCCTGATTGACGAGATCGACCTGCCCCTTCACGGCACGCACGACCTGCTCGTCGGTCACCGCCTTGCCCGTCACACCCGTGCCCCGGCTCTTGAGCTCGGCATAGGCAGGCTCAGACAGCGTCACGAGCGCGGAGATGTACTTGCGATTGTCGCCCACGAGGCAGACCTGACTGACCATCGGGTGGACCTTGATCTTCTCCTCGATCGGAACAGGGGCGATCATCTTGCCGCCCGAAGTCTTCATGATCTCCTTCTTGCGCCCCCGGATCCGAACAAGCCCGCGCGAGTTGATCTCGGCGAGGTCTCCGGTGTGCAGCCAGCCGTCGGACTCGACCGTAGCGCGAGTCGAAGCCTCATCCTTGTAATAGCCCAAAAACACATGTCGCCCGCGGGTCATCACCTCGCCGTCATCGAGCAGCTTGAACTCCATGCCGGCGACCGGCTTGCCCACGGTGCCCGAGCTCTCGACGCCGGGCTGGGTCATGCAGATGATGCCCGTGGTCTCGGTCTGACCAAAGGCTTCGCAGATCTCAAGTCCGATCGAGCGGAACCACTTCGACACGTGCGCCGGAAGTGCAGCCGCTCCTGAGGCCAGGGTCAACGCCTTACCCAGCCCGAGAGCCTTGCGAATCTTGGCGATCACGAGCCTGTCGGCAGCCTTGAGCTGCAGGAGGTCGGCAAGACCGAGCGGCTTTCCTGAAAGCTGGATCTCAGAACAGCGAGCACCGGTGGCAAGCGCCCACTCGGCGAGCTTGCGCCGCGCGGGCGGAGCCTTCGAGAGCTTGTCGTTCACGCCTTCGACCATCTTCTCCCACAGACGCGGGACGCAAAGCAGAAGCGTCGGCTCCACCTCTCCGAGCCCGGCAGAGACCTTCTCGAACTTCGTGGCGAAGCTCACCTGGTAGTTCATGGTGATTCCGGCGCCGATGTTCTGCAGCTTTTCGGCGATATGACAAAGCGGAAGAAACGAGAATAGACGCCCATGGGGCGGAAGGGTCCACGCATCCCTCACCCGGTCTGCCGTGAAGACCATGTTGTCGTGCGAGAGCATGGCTCCCTTGGGGTTGCCCGTCGTGCCCGAGGTGTAGATCAGGAACGCAGGTGCCTTGGAGTCCACCTTCGAAAGGAGCTCATCGAGCGAAGCAGCCTTGCCGCTCTCGGCGATGCGACGACCCTCGGCGATTGCGGATTCGTACGAGACGGCCTTGGGCGAGATGGAGCAGTCTCCATCAAACACCAGGATCATGCGTACGCGTTCAGGCACCGAGATCTCGCCCTTGGCGACCATCTTGTCGTAGTACTCACGATTCTGGATCGAAAGCAGCGAAGCCTCGGTGTGGTCGAGGATGTAGAGGATGTCCTTGGGTGTGCTGTTGGGATAGAGGCCCGCCGAGCGGCCCCCCAAGAGCAGCATCGCCAGATCGGCATGCACCCACTCAGGCGAGTTGTACGCGAAGATCGCGCCCACGTCCTGGGAGGAGAAACCCTTGGATTGCAGGAAGAGCGCCAGATGATACACGCGATCGCAGTACTCGCGCGCCGTCAGCACGCGCCAGTGGTCTCCCACCTTATAGCCTTGAGCTGAAGAGGATGGCTTTGAATCAGCCCACTCCTTGAGGCGATGCAATACGGTCGGACCGGGACGGGAAGCGGAGGGCTTTGCTGTCATGAAAATCAGTGTGAGTGAAACAGCGAAAATTCCAATGGGAAGTTGTTTCCCGGTCTTCCCATCGGCACTGCACCCCCGACCGGTGCATCGACCGATGCCATCATCCGGTCGCGCTGGCCCGCACGATCCAGCGCGGCATCGAGACGCTCGTCAAAAATATGACGGGCGTAGATCTGCAGGTACCAATAGTAGTTTCGACTGATCAGTGACACGTACTCACGGGTTTCCTTGATCGGGATCAGATCCACGAAGAGCACAGGATCATTGACGGGATAGCGCCGCTGCCACTCCTCCACGCGCAGGGGGCCCGCATTATAGGCTGCAAGCGCATGGTCAACCTTGCCGCCAAAGCGATTGAGGAGCTGCCTGAAAAACTTCACGCCCAGCCGCACATTGGTGCGACCGTCCAGAAGCTCGCGCTTGGATACGGCTTCCAGACTTCGCGCCGTGGCCGGCATGAGCTGCATGAGACCGAGTGCGCCGGCGCGCGAGCGCGCGTGGGGCACGAAACCACTTTCCTGTCGGATGAGCGCAGCAATCAGGTAAGGATCAAGACCCCCGCCCTGGGCCACGTTCAGGAAGCTCTCGAAGGGCTTGCTGAGAGGAAAGAAAAGAACAAGCGTCTGCCGCGAAAGCATCGCCGGATGTTCGCGAAAGAGCGAACTCAGCACCCGGAAAGTGCCGATCGTGTTCTGGCTTCGGTGCTGAAGCACGGCAAGATAGAGCCTCGCCTCAGCCTCGGCCCCTTCCATCAGGTCTTCGAGTTCTCCGAGCAGGGCGCGCGCGAACTCGGGAGCACCGACCTCCTGCAGGGCCTCGACCGCCCTGATCCTCGAATCCCAATCTTTGCCGATGTTGCGGCAACGAAGGGCCACCACAGGCTCGGAGAGGTGCAGATTCTGTGCTGCGTTGAAGAGCACGCGGGGAGCAAGCAGCAGCGAATGGTAGTGGATCGGAAATTCCTTGGTCAGGCGCGAAGCGAGCTGTCGAAATCCAAGTCCGTTTCCTCGCGATTTCTCCGCTCGTGCGCG
>CAIOHW010000089.1 GCA_903858195.1 Oligoflexia bacterium
CCCCAGTTCAATATTTCAACTGTTCCAGAGGCAGTCGGCAGCGAGCAACCGAGGCAGAGGTCGCTCTCGGGCGATGATTTCCTGAGTCTCCGACAGGGACTCTCGGCCGAACAGGGCGCACCTGTGCAGTCGGGAGTGGGGAAGTCCAATCCGGCCAAGAACCTCAAGGTCCTTGAGGGTGGAGTGGTGCAGCAGGGCGGGCCATTGAAAGAACGCCCTGGCCGCAGCAACCTCACCAACGGCTTGTCCAAGCCGATCGGCAGCGACACGCTGGGATTGATCCATCCTGAGATGAACGGAAAGGCTGCAGCCCTCGGGGCTTCGGCACTTCCGTTCGCGGCAGCTCCGGGAACGCTGAAGGTGGACGGGGCTGTCGTGCCCGGATCCATGCAGCGTAACCGCTTGTCGAGCGAGAGCGTGCTGGGTGTTTCTCAGAACATCCGGCAACTCACGACTGCGGGAGGCGGTGAAATGCGCATCCGCCTGAAGCCTGACCACTTGGGCGAGCTTCACGTCAGGGTGAGTGCAGGCGGGAAGTCGGGAAGCGAGATCGGGCTTCAGATCCAGGCAAGTGACGAGAGGGCGAAGAAGATCCTTGAGGAAAGTATTTCAAGCCTCAGGGACAGCCTCTCTGGGCAGAACCTGAATCTCTCAAAGGTCGACGTGCAGGTGGCCCAGCAGCTCAGTGCTTCGAGTGGAGCGGGTGGGAGCCAGATGGACGGAAGCGGGAACTCGCAGAATCCGTTCAGCCCGTTCGGCCAGGATCTGGGCGCGGGACAGGCATTCGACCAACAGGGTGGAAGAAGCCAGTCCGAGCGGGGTGAGTCGCAGTCCGAGGGCGGAAGGCCCGAGGGGCTTCGAAGCGGACCCGCTGCCGGAAGGGGCTTCACGGCCCGCTCCGGTCGTTCATCGGGCCAGATCGACGTGATGGCATAAGGTAGGGAGGGGGACTGGAAATGTTGTCGAATATCGGACAGAAAGTTGCAGCCGGAAATCCGGTGCCGCAGTTTGGTGAAATGGGCATGCAGGTGGATTCGTCCGCCCGGCGTTCCGCGGAGCCGAGCGATGCGGAGGCGGCAGGACCGAAGTTCGGCGACGTCTGGAACAAGATCATGGCCAACAACGGCGGGGAGATGGCCAAGCCCCGCGAGGCCAAGAAGACCATGGGCAAGGATGATTTCCTTCGCCTGATGATCACCCAGATGAAATTCCAGGACCCCTCCAAACCCTTTGAGATGGAAAAGATGGGTTCGGAACTCGCGCAGCTCTCCAGCATGGAGCAGCTGCAGAACCTGAACAGCACCCTGAAGCAACTGGTCAATAAGGATCAGCCGCTCGAACGCCTTGCGATGACGAACCTCATCGGCAAGACGGTGGTCGTCGATCGTGATCGCTTTCCACATACGGAAGGGAAGTCCGAGTCCCTGCATTTCAGTCTTCCGCAGGACGCAAGGCAGGTCACGGTGGCCGTGGTTGACTCAACGGGCGAGGTGCTGCTCGAGCAGGATCTCGGACCCCAGAAGCAGGGTGAGAACAGTTTCAACTGGGACGGCAAGAAGGCAAATACGATGCCCGCCAAGACCGGCAGCTACACGCTCATGGTCAACGCCACGGATTCGAGGGGTTCGCCGATTCCAATCCCCAAGAGCGTCAACGCGCCCGTGGTAGGA
>CAIOHW010000090.1 GCA_903858195.1 Oligoflexia bacterium
CCCCAACCTTGAATCAGGTTCAAGAACTCGCAAGAAGGGTGGCGGGAACCCATGTCTCAACCTCGAACTGAGTCTCAAAAGAAGCGCCGAATCGTCGTCATCGGAAGCGGGTTTGCCGGACTGGCGGCCGCCATTCGGCTGCAGACGGCAGGCCATCAGGTGGTGCTCTTCGAAAAACGGGATCAGCCGGGCGGACGCGCCTACGTCTATCGCGATCAGGGTTTTGTGTTTGATGCCGGACCCACCGTGATCACCGCCCCCGAATGTCTGCGCGAGCTCTTCGAGGGCGCCGGTCGCCGGATGGAGGACTACGTCGAGCTCATGCCCGTGAGCCCCTTCTATCGTCTGTTCTGGGAAGACGGCTACACTTTCGACTATTCCAACGATGCCGACCGTACGTTCGAGCAGATTCACGCCAAGTCGCCCGGTGATGTGACCGGCTACCGGCAGTTTCTAGAGTATTCCAAGGCGGTCTTTGACGAGGGTTACACGAAGCTTGCCCACGTGCCGTTTCTGAATTGGTGGAGCATGGTTCGCGTCACGCCCCAGCTCTTGAATCTCAAGGCCCATCGGTCCGTCTTTAAGACCGTGGCCAGCTATATCCAGGACGAGCAGCTCCGGCAGGCCTTTAGTTTTCATTCGCTCTTGGTTGGCGGAAACCCGTTCAAGACCTCCTCGATCTACACGCTGATTCATTATCTGGAGCGAAACTGGGGCGTGTTTTTCCCCAAGGGTGGCACCGGAGCCCTTGTCAGTGCGCTGGTAAAGCTCTTTGAGGACCTCGGCGGCAGGATCGAGCTCTCAACACCGGTCGACGAGATCGTCACCCGCGGAGGAACGGTTACCGGAGTGCGCACTCGGCTGGGGGTCCACGCCTGCGATGGTGTGGTGACCAATGCAGATGTGGTGCACAGCTACACGCACCTGTTGAGAAACTCCGAGGTGGTGGCTCCGTCTCGTCGCAAGGCGCTTGGGCAGTCCCAGAGCATGTCACTCTTTTTGATCTACTTCGGGACTGATCGTCAGTACCCGCATCTGGCCCACCACAATATTCTATTTGGTCGGTCCTTCCGCGAACTTCTGAGCCAGATCTTCGGAAAGACCGACGAAATCCCAGATGACTTCTCGCTCTACCTGCACGCCCCGACCCGCTCGGATCCGGGGATGGCTCCGGAGGGCTGCGAGGCCTTCTACGTGCTCTCGCCCGTTCCTCATCTGGGCAATCTGCCGATCGACTGGAAAAAGCAGGGCCCGGCCTATGCGGACCGGATCCTCGATTATATCGAGCAAAGATATGCTCCGGGCCTGCGCAAGCACATCGTGACTCAACGAATCTTCACTCCCGAAGACTTTCGAGACGAGCTGAACTCCCACCTGGGCGCCGCATTCTCGACCGAACCCGTGCTTTGGCAGAGTGCGGCCTTCCGCACCCGAAACCGGGACCCCGACCTCAAGGGCATGTACTTCGTGGGTGCGGGGACCCATCCGGGAGCAGGGGTTCCTGGAGTGGTGAATTCTGCCAAGGCGACTGCCAATTTGATGCTGCAGGACCTCGATTCGCCGCAGTGGCACGGAAACGCGTAGATGCCGTATTCGGACGCGAGGGCGGCTCGACGCTCCATGCAGCAGGGCTCGCGGAGCTTTGCGCTTGCGTCCCTTTTTCTACCACCCAAAAGCCGTGACCCTGCGTACCGGCTCTATCAATGGTGTCGCCGGTGCGACGACCGCATCGACGAAGCCCGTGGTCCGGAGGCGGCCGCGCGAGAGCTTGAGCTCCTCGAGCGAGACGCGGGTGCGCCGACTTGGGTCTCGCCTGAGCATCAGGCCGAGTTTGTAGCCGGACTTCGGATGGATGTGCAGCACACCCGGCCCGCCTCGTTTGCCGAGCTTGAGCTTTACTGCTTCCGCGTGGCAGGCGTGGTGGGTCTGATGATGTGCCCGCTGATCGGCGCCAAGTCCGAGCGGGCTCTGGCTCATGCTTCAGCCCTCGGCAAGGCCATGCAGCTCACCAACATCGCTCGTGACATTCAGGCCGATGCCCGCTTGGGCCGGATCTATCTGCCATCAGGGATGTTGCCTGAGGTCGATGCCGAACTCCTCGCGCGTGAGCCCGAGCGTGCGCTTCCGGCCGTCCGGGTTCTGCTCGCGCAGGCCGATCACTGGTACCACGAGGGGCTTCTGGGGCTGGCGTGGCTTCCCCTTCGGGCGGCACTTGCCATTGCGGTAGCGGGTTGCGTCTACCAAAGAATCGGCCACCAACTTCTAGAGGCTGCGCTCCGCGATCCTGCCTACGCCTTTCGCAGGCGCACGGTCGTGCCGGGCCTCGGAAAACTCAGGGCCGTAGTCGCTGCGGTGGGCTGTGTGCTCAGGGTGAAGCTGGGCCATCGCCTGCGGGCCCGCCCAGTAGAAATCGCTTCATAGCAGGGGCATGGGCTGCCGTCAGTGCGCCTAATGCTGCAAAGAGGACCGACCAGTCCGCCACCCAGTAAAAGGTCGCCAGAGCGAGGGCCACAATCGCAAGCACCGTAAAGGGTAGGGCATTTTTCAGGTACTCGCGAGCGCTCCAGTCTTGCCGCATGCGGGTCTCGCGAACGGTGTCCCACCCGTGCCAATAGGCAAAGAAGCACAAAAACCCCTGAAGAAGCGGAAGGACCATCAGGCTACCGGCGAGAATCAGGGTGGCCGGCACACCACTGGGCGCTCGCCCCGAGGCCCGGTGCACGTACCGATCCAGAGCCGCGGCCGCCCCGATCGCTGCGGCGAAAAGTGCGATGGCAGCCATTTGGAGGGTTGAGCTCGGAATGGCCTCAAGTGCTGATGGTCGTCCCAGAAGGGACCTCACGATGGGGAGCGCCTCGCTCCAGTGAACCAGGACCGCAAAGAGCGCTGCAAAAAGGCCCCAGACCCATGAAAGAAGGCGCACGAGGCGATCGTTTCTCGAGTGTTTCAGAGCCCCGAGCCAGTACGACTCACCGAAGTGGTCTGCCGACTGAATGACAAACCAACCCAGAGCCAGCGCAGGCGAGAGCCAGCCGACGCCAAGAAACAGCGCCATGAGCCCGAGGTAGCGAAGGTAAAAGTGGAGCCCTCGGCTCGGCCCGCGCTGGGCCAGGATGTGATCGAGGCTTCCATGCCCGATTCCTGCACTCAGGAGCCCGGCGATCGGAACGATCCAGCCTGCCCGGGGTCCAAGTAGGAGCGTCGCCGCGACGGCAAACACAAACGGGTGGAGTGCGACGAGCTGGCCGCCAAACCAAAGCCAGGGGAGCGAGCCAAAGATCCTGATCTCATCAAACAGACGCGTTCGCTCATCCAAGAAGCCCAGCACTCGGGCAGGAGGGTTTTTCGAGAACATGCGACTCAGGCTTTCGGCAACGACCGCCCCTTGCGATCGAATCAGTCCGAGAAGAACCGAGTCATAGACCCGAAACCGTGAGGCGAGATAGTCGGGCGGGCCACGCTTTTTTACGGCGAGGTTGCGCTGAAACGAGTAGCCCGTGCTCGGCTTGATTCGGGAGAGGGCCGCGCCCATGCTCTCGATGGCTGTGCCTCGAAATGGGGGCGGAAAGAGCGGCTCGCATTCGACTCCCATGGGTATCTCACCTGCCTCAGTCGAGAGGATGGAGTAGGACTTTAGGCCGATCTTTTCTGAGATGTGGTGTGCGAGGATCGCCCGGCACTCGGCCTCATCGGGCTTTCGGGTGGAAAATGTCGTGAACTCGACGAGCGCCGTTCGGTTCGAGAACGGAAGGGTATAGACAAAGCGAACACCGTCCCGCTGAGGGAGCCTGAAGTCCATGAGCTCCACTCGCCCCGGGTCGATCTGCTCCGGCGAGAGATGATCTGAAAAATCCTGTGGCGCCTCAATCACCCAGCCCATGAAGTGCTGTCCGATTGCGCCCGGGTGTCGTGCCGGGGAGCTGAGCACCTGTGAGGCGATCCAGGTTTGGCCGTCATCAAGCCTGACGGCCAGTTGACCCTCTTGGCCACCCGAGGGGGTGACTGAAAGCACACGTGCCCTGATGCGCTCGAATCTCGCATCGGAGTCGATTCTTCGAGAAAGGTGCGCCAGCAGCACGTCTCCGGGAATCGTTTCGTAGATGTACTCACCGAAGTCTCGCTCGATCGGCTCACCATCGGGGGCAAACAGGCGAAAGCGGTCCCAGCTGCGGGTGACGAGGCTTGAGTAGCGATGGGGTGGGTCTGACCTGCGCCTCCAGCTCGAGAAGGTCTTGGCTTGAAGGGAGTCGGGAAACGGGTCGGCGATCGCCACTCGAAGGGCAGGATCCTCGCGCTCCGAGAGCAGATCCGCGTGGGTCAGGCCCGCAAGCCCGCCCCCGATGATGACGATGTCAAAGGCGCGCTGAGGGTTGGGATTTTTCACGCCGTTATCCAAAAAAAAAGCCCCACGAACGAGTCGTGGGGCTTTC
>CAIOHW010000091.1 GCA_903858195.1 Oligoflexia bacterium
GGCGGGGTCGTTCATCATCAATGGCACCGAGCGTGTCATCGTCAGCCAGCTCCATCGCTCGCCCGGCGTCATCTTTGACCACGATCAGGGTAAGAGCCACTCGAGTGGCAAGATCCTGTACTCGGCTCGCGTGATCCCTCATCGCGGCTCATGGCTGGACTTCGAGTTCGACCACAAGGATATCCTCCACGCCCGTATCGATCGGAAGCGCAAGTTGCCCGCTACGATCATTCTTCGCGCACTGGGAATGTCCGTTCAGGAGATCCTGGGGCACTTCTATCGCTCCGAGAGCATCATCTTGGACAAGGACGGCAAGCTCTTTAAGGCGGTCGATCTGGACATCCTCTCCGGACAGCGTGCCGAAGAGGACATTGTTGACCCCAAGAGTGGCGAGGTCCTCGTCAAGAAGAACCGCAAGTTCACCAAGGCCGTGATTAGCAAGATCGAGGCTGCCGGAATCAAGAAGCTTGAGGTGCCAATGGAGGCCGTTCTCGGCCGCGTGTCCTCCGAGGACATCGTGGATGAGAAGACGGGCGAGGTTCTCCTTGAGGTGAATCATGAGCTGACCGAGAAGCGCATCGCGGACCTGAAGGCCCGTGGTGTTAAAGAAGTGAAGGTTATCTATACCGATAACCTCACGAATGGTCCGTTCGTCCGCGAGACACTGGTCAATGACAAGATCAACAGCCCCGAAGAGGCGCTGATCGAGATCTATAAGCGCATGCGGCCCGGTGATCCGCCCACGATTGAGGCTGCTCGCCAGCTCTTTGATAACCTTTTCTTCAACGCCGATAGATACGACCTGTCCCGCGTGGGTCGACTGAAGTTGAACTACAAGTTCCCTGAGAACAAGGTTCCGGTTGAGACTGCAGTCCTGACTCAGTCAGACATCTTGTCGACCCTGTTCTATCTGTGTGAGCTCAATAACGGACGTGGGGCGATCGACGATATCGACCATCTCGGCAACCGCCGTGTTCGTGCGGTCGGTGAACTCATTGAGAACCAGTACCGTATCGGTTTGGTTCGAATGGAGCGCGCCATCAAGGAACGCATGAGCATCCAGGAAATCGAAACCCTGATGCCGCATGACCTGATCAACCAGAAGCCTGTGTCTGCAGTGGTCAAGGAGTTCTTTGGCTCAAGCCAGCTCTCCCAGTTTATGGATCAGACCAACCCGCTCTCCGAGGTCACGCACAAGCGTCGTCTCTCGGCTCTCGGGCCTGGTGGGCTAACTCGCGAGCGTGCGGGTTTCGAGGTGCGTGACGTTCATAACACGCACTATGGCCGAATTTGCCCGATCGAGACTCCTGAAGGTCCGAACATCGGCCTGATCGCAAGCCTCTCGACCTACGCTCGCGTCAATGAGTTCGGCTTCATCGAAACGCCCTACCGGACACTTTCCGGTAAGAAGCTCTCTGACGAGATTCGGTTCTTCACGGCAACGGAAGAAGAAAACAAGATCATCGCTCAGGTTGCGCCCGAGGCTCTCAAGGCGGGTAAGCTGGGGGCAGATCTTCTCGCGGCCCGTCGTAAGGGCGAGTTTGCGTTGGTCAATCCGGACGACATCGAGTTGATGGATGTGTCTCCCAATCAGCTGGTTTCCATCGCAGCGTCCCTGATTCCGTTCCTGGAGCACGACGATGCTAACCGCGCTCTCATGGGCTCTAACATGCAGAGGCAGGCCGTTCCGCTTCTCCGAACCAGTGCACCCCTTGTGGGCACTGGCATCGAGCGCGTGGTGGCTCGTGACTCAGGACAGATCATTCTGACCAAGCACGATGGCGAAGTCGTGATGGTGGATGGCGCGAAGATCGTGGTTCGTCGCTCCGGCAGGAGTGACGAGGTGGGATCAGATGTCGATATCTACAATCTGACCAAGTATCAGCGCTCCAACCAGAATACCTGCGTGACCCAGCGGCCAGTGGTTCGGGTCGGTGACAAGGTAAAGGCCGGTGAAGTGCTGGCTGACGGACCTGGAACCGAGGCTGGCGAGCTTGCGCTCGGTCAGAACATCCTTGTCGCCTTCATGCCTTGGGGTGGCTACAACTTCGAAGACTCGATCCTGATCTCCGAGCGGCTCATCAAGGAAGATACATTCACCTCGATTCACATCGAGGAATTTGAGTGCGTCGCCCGTGACACTAAGCTCGGCAAGGAAGAGATCACCCGCGATATTCCCAATGTCGGCGAAGAGGCCCTAAAGGATCTGGACCAAAGCGGCATTATCCGTATTGGTGCGGAGGTGAAGCCCGGCGACATCCTTGTGGGCAAGGTGACGCCCAAGGGTGAGACCCAGCTTTCCCCTGAGGAGAAGCTTCTCCGTGCGATCTTTGGCGAGAAAGCCGGAGATGTTCGGGACACTTCTTTGCGCGTTCCTTCGGGCGTTCAGGGCACGATCATCAATGCTCAGGTCTTCGCACGAGAAGGCACAGAGCCGGATGAGAGGTCTAAGTCGATCCTCGAAGAGGCTGTGTCGAAGATTCGCCGTGATGAGAAGATCGAGATTGACGCCATCCGCCAGTCGGTCATGGGCAAAGTCATCCGGATTCTGGATGGTGCGACCACCACGGGTAAACTGCTCTCGGAAGATGGCTCGCAGGAATTGCTCAAGAAGGGCCAAAAGCTCGACAAGGAGACCCTGTCTGCCGTGCCTTTTGACCTCCTGGGCTTTATCCCGGTGAAGGATGAGCTCGAGCAGGACGTCACTGCTCTGATGAAGACGGCTCGCGAAAAGATCGAAGCCGTCCGGTATGTCTTCAAGGAAAAGACCGAAAAGATGAAGAAGGGCGACGAACTCGCTCCTGGTGTCATCAAGATGGTCAAGGTTCAGATTGCCATCAAGCGCCGGCTCCAGGTGGGCGACAAGATGGCAGGACGCCACGGCAACAAGGGTGTGATCAGTCGGATCCTTCCGATGGAGGACATGCCGTTCATGGCCAACGGTACGCCCGTGGACATGGTGCTCAACCCGCTGGGCGTTCCGTCGCGTATGAATATCGGACAGCTCCTTGAGGTGACCCTTGGCTGGGCCGCGCTGGGTATTGGCGAGAAGGTGAATGCCTATCTCGAACAGTTCCAGCCCGAGAAGCTTAGGAAGCTCCTGAAGGATACCTACTCGAACGCTGAGCTCGATAAATTTGTCGACAAGGCTTCGGATGCCGAGATTAAGAAGATGGCAGCGCACCTCCGAAAGGGCGTGCACTTCGCCACCCCGGTTTTTGATGGGGCGAGCGAGAGGGACATTGACCATGTCCTTAAGCTTGCTGACTTGCCAAGCCGTGGTCAGACGAGTCTCTTCGATGGTGTCTCAGGGGAGCCCTTCGCAGAAGAGGTGACCGTCGGCGTGATGTACATGCTTAAGCTACATCACCTCGTGGAAGAGAAGATCCACGCTCGCAGCATTGGTCCTTACAGCCTCGTTACCCAGCAGCCGCTGGGTGGCAAGGCCCAGTTTGGTGGCCAGCGCCTGGGAGAGATGGAAGTCTGGGCACTTGAGGCCTATGGCGCCGCCTATGGTCTGCAGGAGTTCCTGACCGTGAAGTCAGATGACGTGACCGGCAGGAATCGAATGTACGAAGCCATTGTAAAGGGCGAGCAGCTCTTGGAGCCGGGTCTCCCTGAATCGTTCAATGTTCTCGTGAAGGAGCTCCAGTCTCTGGCCCTGAACGTGGAACTCATCGAGCAGGAAGAAAAGGACTCCAAGTCCGAGCTTCTGGCCAGCCACTGATCTCTGAATCCAGCATTTTAAAAGAC
>CAIOHW010000092.1 GCA_903858195.1 Oligoflexia bacterium
AAAACCGGTAAGCCGCCGAAGAGTGAGGCATGAGTGTCCGTCCCTCGATCCAGGCGGTGTTTTTATTGACGGCGATGTCGCTAGGCGGCTGTGCCACGAGCCAGCTTTTTGTGGAGAGCAACCCCCCGGGGGCCGAGGTGGCCTATGTCGCCCTGGGCGGAGCACCACAACCGATCGGCGTGACTCCTATGATGGTCACCCCTGCCAACGTGCCGGGACTGTTCCGGGATCAGGTACAAATCAGCGTATCCAAGGCGGGCTATCACGGAGAGTCATTTCTGATCCCTCCGGGCTCTGGCTCGGTGACAGGCAAGATCGGAGCACGGCTCTCGGTCGATCCGCTGTCAAAATCCTGCCAGGAGTCGCTCACGGCGATGGTCGACGCCACGGACTCGGTGGCACAAGCCCAGCGCCTGATTCTACGCAAAGAGTACCTCGAAGCCGAACGAATGCTCACGACCATGGTCCAGCGCTACCCCGCCGTGCCCGCGTTCCACAGCATGTTGGGCAGTCTCCTGTACTTACAAAAGAATCTTCCGCGTGCGCTCGAGTCCTACCAGAGGGCGCAGGAGCTCCAGCCACAAAATCAGGAAACACTTCGGATGATCGAAAAGATCAAGGGGATCCGAGGGGGGGCGGGCTGACATGGTCTATCTCTCGGGTCTGGTCATCGCGGCTATTGCCATCGTATTTTCGGTTCTGCATTTGCGGCAGGACCTCTCAAACTACTTGGATCCAGTGGGGCTGGCAGTCGTGCTGGGTGGCACCCTCGCAGTGGCGGTCATCACGGTGCCCTGGGAGATCCACGCCGAGATCCGGCGGGCCCTGCTTCGACTCCTGACCAACCCCCGCATTGATTATCGGGCGATCAATCAGGAGTGCCTCGACTTCATCTCCACCGTCCGTCAGGGCATCGGCCGCTACACTCCCAGGAACCCCGGAGAACCCGGAAAACTTCTCGCCGAAGGCGCGGAACTGATCTCGCTTGGTTTTGAAGAATCGAAGATCCGGAGCATTTTGGAAGAGCATATCTTTCAAACCATCGAGCGCAGGCAAAGGGTCGCCAATTCGCTTCGAGGACTGGCAAAATATCCGCCGGCCTTTGGGCTCGTAGGAACCGTGCTCGGACTGGTGAGCCTGATGAATGCCATTTCAGCAGGAGCCAGCTCCACCGAAGCGGGAAGTCGAATGGCCGTTGCACTGGTGGCCACCCTCTACGGACTGCTGCTTGCCAACCTCGTCCTCAACCCGGCGGGTGAGAACGTCCTAAAAACAGCAAACGAGGAGCGCCGCTCGCTCGAGCTTGCCCTTGAAGCGGTGATGCTTGCTGCCGGATCAGGCACCATGCTCGAGGCGCAAGAAACCCTGAATGCGCGTGTGGCACCCACTGAGCGAATCCGGGCCCTGGTCGACGCGGGAGGAGAGGCATGAGTCGCAGGACCGGGTCTTCAAGACTGGCCACGCTGCGCGAAGCCGGAGACGGAGTCGACGCCGAAGGCAGCTGGGCGATCTCGTACGGCGACATGGTGACCCTGCTTCTCACCTTTTTTATCCTATTCTTCAGCACCAACCGTGAATCGCAGGAGAGTAACGGGCTGCAAGCCGCTCTCCTTGCCCGTCTCGGTGCCGAGTCCGGCAGCACCACCGAAGTTCAAGGCAAACCCCAGCCGGTCGCTGATCTCGGGGAGCAGGCACGGGAGATGGGGCTCGATACCCGCATCATCGAGAGCTGGGGCGGAAAAGCCAGAGCCGTTGGAAGCCGCATCGTGGTTGAGTTTCCGGAAATATCGTTTTTCGGGCTTTCGCAGACCCACCTCACCCCCGAGGGAGCGCAGGCCCTACAGCAATTCACGCGGCTCTATGTTCCCTATGCCGGCAGAAATGTGCTGGGCATCAAGGCCTTCACCGATACCGTAGCGGTCGATCGCGCCCGATCCAAGCGAGAGAGAAGAAAGTTCGATGACAACCTCGAGCTCTCTGCCATGCGATCCATCGCTGCGATGCGAAGCCTGCAAAGAGCAGGAATCCCACTCGACCGGATGAGAATTTCCGGACACGGAGAACTCAAACTGGAAATTTCAAAAATTGCGGGGCGCTCGATGGCTGCTGCCACGGACCCAACCCGCACACGAGGAAACCCGCTCGCGCGAAAGATCGTGCTGGTGATCGAACCTGAGACCAAGGAGAAGTTATGACACGCAGAGGCGTCTGGTTAACCAAGTACCTCGCCATCGGAGCACTCGCGGTGCTCGCACCCCAGGGGCCGGCGATGGCCGAAGTGGTGAAGAAACACCCACGCGTGGCCCAGCTCGAGGACGCTCTGCGCGAGAGCGCGAGCGTTTACCTCAAGGCTCGCCTCCCCGACAGTCCCTTTCTGGTGAGCGTGAGTGTGGATCCGCTTCGCAGAGCCTCCTCCTCAAGCGCCTCCGGCCAGCAGGAGGACCTCCCTTTTATTGACGCTTCGGTGGATGAGATGCAGGACGAGTGGGATGACCCGCAGGTCACGCTTCAGGAACTCATTGGTCGCAGCAACAAGATCAGCCTCACCATCGCGCTTTCCACGGTTCTTACGGACAACGAGACCATCGAGGTTCGAGAGGCACTGATGCAGAGCCTGCACCTGTTGCCCGCGCGCGATGAAATCAAGGTCAATATCCGCACTTGGTCGTCATCTACGAATAAGTGGTTCTACCCGGCCCTTGCCGGCGCACTGGCATTCATCATGCTCGCCGGGTTCTTCGTGGTTCTTCGCGCCTCAACCTCTAGGCTTGCGTCGGCTCTGGCCAGTCAAAGGCCCGCGGCGAACCCTGGTTCAACCCCAATCGTGGCAACCGGGCTGCCCTCGGCCGGCGGAGCGGTCTCGCGCGGTGATGCGGGATCCACCACGATCAAGGGAGATGTAAACCTGAGCGATCCGATGCGCGCCCGGGAGCTTATGGTTGGGTTCGTCGAGCAGATCCAGGCCCGACCGCAGTTTCCAAGTCTTGCCGCAATGATCGAACTGGAGGCCTACGGCAAAGAGAATCCAGCCGGACTGGGCGCTGTCATCAGCGAGATGCCCGAGCCTCTCAAGGTTCGTCTCTATTCGCTCGGTGCCTCTCAGGTCTGGTTTTCGGCACTCCACGCGCCGGGGCTGCTCACTATGCGCGAGCTGGAGCTCGTGCAACGGCTCGTGCGCGAACCGCTCTCAGGTCACTCACGCGCGGTTGAGGAGATGCTCATTCGTGTCTGGCGACTGGGCTCAGAGGCGCCGACATTCCTGCGTACGCTCCCCAAGGATACGACGATGGCGATCCTGGCCGCCCTTCCCAAAGGCGTTGCCATCACGGCAGCACGCCGGGCGCTGCCCGGGGCATGGGCCGAGCTACTCGACCCGGCATTCACCCCCAAGGCACTTGTGGATTCGGATGCCGTGAAGATCGCCGAACAGGCAGAAGCCGTTCGACCGCTTGCCAATATTGCAGACTTTCTCAAGCTCAAGCACGAACACGAGCTGCGAGAACACCTCAGGGTGGCCAGTCTGGAGGAGGAGCGCGAGATCTACCTCGCCTCACGTCCCGATGCGGCCATCCACTCCATGCGGCCCCCATTCTATGTGATCCTCGATGCGCCCGAAGAGCAGCTCAAGGATCTGGTTCCTCGCGCGAAGGTCGAGCAGTGGGCCCTGGCGCTCTTCAACGTGGAACGCCCGCTACGAGCCAGAATCCAAGCCCATATGAGTGAGAAGCAGAGCT